>BJHK01000012.1:36380-103573 GCA_014192425.1 Planctomycetia bacterium
GGGGTTGGTGCGCCAGCAGGAGCGGATGACGCGCCGTCAGGATGGGGGTGAGTTTCGCTACCGCTCGCTGCGCTCGATCCAGCACGCTCGCCATCCTCACACCGACCCGGGCCTTCGGGGGTTGGTGCGCCAGCAGGAGCGGATGACGCGCCGGCGGGATGGGGGTGAGTTTCGCTACCGCTCGCTGCGCTCGATCCAGCACGCTCGCCATCCTCACACCGACCCGGGCCTTCGGGGGTTGGTGCGCCAGCAGGAGCGGATGACGCGCCGTCAGGATGGGGGTGAGTTTCGCTACCGCTCGCTGCGCTCGATCCAGCACGCTCGCCATCCTCACACCGACCCGGGCCTTCGGGGGTTGGTGCGCCAGCAGGAGCGGATGACGCGCCGGCGGGATGGGGGTGAGTTTCGCTACCGCTCGCTGCGCTCGATCCAGCACGCTCGCCATCCTCATGCCGACCCGGGCCTTCCGGGGTTGGTGCGCCAGCAGGAGCGGATGACGCGCCGTCGGAATGGGGGTGAGTTTCGCTACCGCTCGCTGCGCTCGATCCAGCACGCTCGCGATCGGCACGCGGCCGGATCGTGACTTCCAACAGCCGGCAGGGAATCGAACCGTTGGCCAGCGGGACACGCTGCTCGGGACGGAGGCCGAGATGCTGCGCCGCCGGGGTGTCGGCGGCGAGAATCGCCGCGCGCCAGCCGCCGCAGTGCCGCACCAGCCAGTCACCGATCCGCCGAAAGAGAGCGCCAGCTCGGGGCAGCGGCAGCCGCTCGCCGTACGGAGGATTCATCACGACGAGCCCCGGCTCCGCCGGCGGCCGCACCTCCTCGAAGTGCCGCTTCGCGATCTGCACCACGCCCCCGACGCCCGCCGCCGCGGCGCAGGCCTGCGCCGCTTCCACCGCCCGCGGGTCCAGGTCGCTCGCCACGAACGACCCGACCGGCATGCGGACGCAGGCCTCGAGTTCCGCCACCAGACGGGCGATCAGGTCGCGGTCGCGGTCACGGAACCGGCAGAAGCCGTGCGCCTGCCGCCGCGCCCGCCACAGGCCCGGTGCCATGCCCGCGGCGATCGTCGCCGCCTCGATGACGAGCGTGCCCGAGCCGCAGAACGGGTCGAGCACCGGCTCGCCGGTCGTGCCGGCATCGGGACTCCCCGGCCGCCACCAGCCGGCAATCGCCAGGATCCCCGCCGCGAGCACCTCCGAGAGCGGCGCCTCAACCTCGCCCATCCGCCAGCCGCGCTGGTGGAGCGAGCGGCCGGCCGCGTCGCGGAAGATCGTCGCCACGCCCCCCACGAGGTGCAGGGCCAGCCGCAGCGTCGCCCCGCGGAGCTGCACGCTCGGTCGCCGGCCCGACGGCGTCCGCAGTTGGTCGACGATCGCATCCTTCACGACCTGCGCGGCGTACAGCGAATGCGTCGTGAATGTGTCGTGGATCGCGGCATCGACGCGGAGCGTGTCCGACACCTTCAACTGTTCGGTCCAGTCCACCTCCTGCACCGCCCGGTAGAGCTCCTCGGGTGACGCGACCCGAAACCGGCCCAGCGGCTCGAGGACGCGGATCGCCGTCCGCGACTCGAGCACCGCCCGGTAGAGCGTCTCCTGCTCGGCGTTCGGGGCCGCCGAAAACTCGATCGTCCGCCGGCCGATCCGCAGGTCGCGGCCCCCAACGGCCTCCAGTTCTCGGGCCAGCACCCACTCCAGCCCCTCCAGCGTCCGCGCCGTCAGCCGCGCGGGCTCGTCGGCCACGGGCGCCGGCAGCGGCCGCGGCACCGGGGCCGGCGCTGGAAACATCGAATCACTCATGTCCGGTTGATCCGCACCACGCCGTTCTCGACGATCGGACAGCTGGCCCAGCCCGACTGGTGGTTTCCCGACCAACAGGCGTGCGCCCGTTCGTGAAACGCATGCGCCTGATCGAGCAGCGCGACCAGCGTTTGACGGCGAACAGCGATCGCATCGGAGGCACTTCCGGGCTTCAGGTCACGGAAGCTCGTCCTCGATGAGTTGCTGCACACGTTCGCTCGTCACGATGGCGCCGGCTGCGGGAAACACGGGCACGCCATTCCGCACCTGACCGGGCACGACCGTCGGTGCCTGAAGGGCCTGCCTCACCAGTCGCGCCAGTTTCTCGCCAGCCGTGACACCCTCTTTGTCAGCCAACTCCTTCACGGCGACCAAAACATCGTCTTCTATGGAAAGCGTCGTCCGCATGCATCGGATGCTACCGCATCAGATGCGGCGCGGCAATTCTCCGCCGTTCGGCGGGAAGCGGCCGTCCGGAGGCTCGTTCAGTCGCGGGGGGGCAGCGGCAAGCCAGAGTATTACGACCGCGCCGCTGACGTCGGCGCGCAGACAGATCGTGCGGCAACCGAGCCGGTGCGGTTCGCTGAACTGCCGAAGCTCTTCGACGATTGGAATGCCGAGCAGGTAGAGCCGGGGCCCAACCCGAAGATCCTGACACACCTCGGCGACTGGCCGACGCGCCCCCTCGCCACCTGTCAGGCGCGGCGCGGGACTTCGATGTGGAAGTGGTGTTCGCCGAGGCGGAGCAACTGCCTGTCGGTGATGTCGTCGATGTCGGCCCGGACGTTGGCGACGATTTTCGCCGCGACGTCGCGATGGTGCTTCTCGAGGAACGACTCGAAGTGATGGCTGAAGTTCGCCTTCCCCTTGCCATGCCCCACCAGGAGGAGGCCGCGGGCCGGGGCGAGGGCGTGGGCGAGCGCCTTGAAGTAGGCGCTGGTCTCCGCTCCATCGACGTCGAAGGCGCCGCTGGGATTGCCGTGGCGGTGGAAGATGTTGTGGTTGACGTGCGACGGATCGGGGGCTGTGATCGTCTCCATGGCGGTGTTCGGCTCGGCTTCTATCGCATAGACGCGGGCGTGGCCGGCGTCGATCGCCACCACCGCGAGTTTGCCGGCGATATCGACCGGTGCTCCGCCGCCGCTGCCGACGGGATGGACGGTCGTGGTCGGTGCGTGGCGGTTGTGAGAGTCACTCGTCATGGAAAATCCTCCGGGGTCTCGGCGGAGTCGATCGGATCTCGATTCCGCGCCTTCTCGCAGGCTACCAGTGCGGCGGCCCCGAGAACAGCAGCCGACGGCAATTGGGCCGGCGCGACGTAGCGACGGGTGTGGGGAGGATCGTGCCGGTGCTGGGTGCCGTGATCGCGAACGGGCCGACGCCAGTGGCGAGGATCGAGTTTCTCAGCGAGCCGCGTCGCTGAAGTCCCCATTCAGGACACGAAGATCAGCGGCTTGCAGGGCTCGAAACCGTCAGCAGCAGGGCGGCAGGAACTTCAGGCACCGCCGGTCGTGCCCGGTCAGGTGCGGCATGGCGTGCCCCGCACCAGTCGCGCCAGTATCTCGCCAGCCGTGACACCCTCTTTGTCAGCCAACTCCTGCACGGCGACCAAAACATCGTCTTCTATGGAAAGCGTCGTCCGCATGCATCTGACGCTACCGCATCAGATGCAGCGCGGCAATTTTCCGCCGTTCAGTGGCAAGCGGCCGTCCGGAGGCGGTTCGCCGAGGTGCGTCTGAATCTTCCGGATTGGCGATCCCGTTCGCCGTTTCCCACCATCTGGACGCTTGCCGAACTGCCATGGGCCGTTCTAACCTGTCCATACTGGAACGCATCGTGGAACACCTCATGGAACAGATCATGATCACGTCCAACGACGTCGGCCATCGCTCAGCGTCCCGGTTCACCGCACTGGCGATTGCCCTGGGCGGCTTGCTCGTGCTTGCACACGCCGCGCAGGCAGCCGCCCCCGCCCCCGCCGGCGCTCGCTTCCGAGGCACCGGCAAGGCCGACCCGATCCGGATCGCAAACATCAAGGTCGCCGCCGGTTCGTCCGGGCAGGCCGTCGTCTCGTTCGACCTGGCGTGGGATCATTCGTGGCGCGCGGCCTGGGATGAGCCCGAACAGGCGCACGGCGGCAGCGGAACGCTCAAGCTCGAGAGCTGGGATGCCGCATGGGTGTTCGCCAAGTTCCGCAAGGCCGGATCGAAGGCCTGGTCGCCCGCCACGCTCTCGGCGAAGGCCGCGGATCACCTCGCCCCGCCGGCGGCGGAGCTCGACGTCGGGCTGACGGATGACGGCACGAAAGCCGCCGGCGTGTTCGCCTTTCGCGCGGCAGCCGGCAGCGGCCCGAACGACTGGAAGGGTGTCGCCCTGCGATGGCTGAACGAGGCGGACGGGGTCTCCGATCCCGCGGCCGCGGAGGTCAAGGTATTCGCCATCCAGATGGTCTACGTGCCCGAGTGCGCCTACTGGCTGGGCGATGGCTCGACCGCGCTGGTTGCCGCGCAGTTCTCCGCCGGCGACACCGCGGCGGCCATCCGCATCGAGAGCGAGGCCGCGATCACCCTCGGTGGCGAGAGTCCGCGGAACATCGGCAGCCGTGACGGCATCGGGGCGGAGCTCCGGGCCGACGACTTCACGAGCGGCGTCGAGCGCACGCTGCCGGCCCGGTTCCCGAAGGGGTTCGCGGCGTTTTACTGCATGCGGAACGAGCTCACGGAAGGCGCGTTCGTGGACTATCTCAACCACCTGCCGGCCGGCGATGAGCTGCCCGAGAAATTCGGCCACACTGGCCAGCCGGGCTGGCAGCTGCCCTTCCAGACCTCGGATCACCGCTACAACGGCATCACGGTCGTGACGCCCGCGACGCCGGAAGCGCACGCGGTGTACATGACGGCCACGCCACACAGCCCGTGCCCGGGATTGGTGCGGTATGAGCACACCCGCTACGCCGCCTGGGCCGGCCTGCGGCCGATGACGGAACTGGAGTACGAGAAGTCGGCCCGCGGGCCGCTCCGTCCGATGGCAGACGAATTCGTCTGGGGCACGTCGGCGATCGCCGGCTCGAACGGCGGCGGCAAGCCCGCCACGCGGCCTGACGGCTACGTGGTGACCAATGCCGGGAAGACCGACGAAAGCATCTCGTGGCAGGGGGCGGACGGCCCCGATGCCTCGCGCGGCAACGCCGTCTGGGGTGGCGCGGTCCGCAGGGATGGGAAGGGAAGCGTTCTCGCCGACGCGCTGAAACTGATCCCGAACCCGCGGGCTGGTGCTTTCGCCACGCCGGACAGTGACCGGGTCGCTTCGGGCGCATCCTACTGGGGCATCATGGACCTGAGCGGCAACCTCGCCGAGCGCGTCGTGACGGTCGGCAACATCGCCGGCCGGCGGTTCGCCGGCACGCACGGTGCCTGGCCCCCCGTGATTTGCACGGTGGGCACGCGGAATCCGCGGTTTCCGGAGGACTGGGGCTGGGGATTCGGCACGCGCGGCGGCTCCCTGTCGAGCGAAGCGTCGACTGACTTGCGGACCTCCGATCGCCAGGCCATGAACAACACCTCGTATCATGATCCGGCCCGGGGCCGGACCAGGCAGATCGGTGTCCGAGCCGTCCGCTCCGCGAGGATCATCCCTCACGCATCGAAGCCCGAGGAGCGGGTCAACGTGTTCGCCGCACAGGGCGCCATGGTGGGGATGCCGGCGAGCGGCTGGGACAACCAATGTGCCGTCGTGATCGAGAACATCGAACTGAAACCGCGGGACGCAAAGACCGCGACGATCTCGTTCGACGTTGCCTGGAAGGACTCGTGGCGGAACGAGCACAGTCACGACGCCGCCTGGGTGTTCTTCAAGGCGCGGACCGGCGCACCGGCGGCATGGCGGCACGTGAAACTCGTCGCCGACCGGGTCGTGAACCCATCCGGATACGATCAGAAGCAGAAAGAGGATGGCACGAAAGTGGATCTCATCGTGCCGGAGGGCGCGGACGGCTTCACCGGCGCGTTCATCCGCCGTGCCGCCCCCGGCACCGGGCCGCTGAACGCCGGTCGCGTCACCTTCGTCTGTGACGCCGCGAGCGTCGCCGGCCTGCCGGCCGACGGCACGGACGGCATCCGCGGGATGGGCATCCAGATGGTGTACGTGCCCGAGGGGCCGTTCGCCCTCGGCGCAGGCGGCGCCGAGGTGGGCGGCTTCCACCAGTTCGTCGATGGCAGGAACACGAGCACGCCGTACCGCGTCACCGGCCCCGGCGCCATCCCCACGGGCAGGAAGCAGGGGCAGCTGTGGGCGCGGAACCACGGCGGTCCGCTCGTCGATGGCGGGGAGATTCCGGCCACGTATCCCAACGGCCATACGGCCTTCTACTGCATGAAGTTCCAGATCAGTCCCGCTCAATATGCCGAGTTTCTCAATGCCCTTCCCCCGGAACAAGCCGGCGAACGGTTCGGCGGGACCGTCTTCAACAAGGTGGTGTACTCGGGCAAGAACGGGCACGTCTCCAAGGATGACAAGGGGCGGTTCATCGGACGTCCGGGAAGAGAGCGGGCCGGGGCGGGCTGCTTCGGCCTCTCCTGGGCCGACGGAGCCACGTTCGCCTCGTGGGCCGGACTGCGTCCGATGACCGAACTGGAGTTGGAGAAGGCCGTGCGCGGCCCGCGGGATCCGATCGCCGACGAGGTCGGGCCATCCTATTGGGGCATCAGCGGGTTCGGCGGGCATGACTGGGATGCGTTCAAGGGCGATCCGCAGAGCGAACGTCCCGTCACGGCGACCGCACCGGGGCTGCGTTTCAAGGGCACCCACGGCCTCGGCACGACGTCCCTGCCGGCGGATTGGCCCCAGGCCGACGCCGTGGGCTCGGCGCTGCGATGCTCGCACTACTCGTCCACCAATCTCGAACGGCTCCGCGGATTGGTGGAGCCGCCGGGATTCTTCCAGCCCACATCTATCACCTTCGTGGAACTGCCCCGCACGCGGCTGTCCGACCGGCTCTTCGCCGGAGTCGCCGATCCGGAGCGGCTCTGGTCGCACAAGTGGCGCGGCGTGCGAACCGCGCCGAACGGGGTGGGCCCGTGAGCCGTCCGCGTGTGCGGGTGCTGACACGCATCACGGCTTCTCGAGGGATTGCGCGTTCCGCGTGAGCCGAGCGGCGCGGATCAGGTGTCCGTTTTTTCGAGCAGCCCCCGCGGGGCCACGCGCCCGCCCGCTGAGCCCGGGAGCGGGTGCGGCTGTCCCTTCGCCCACGCAGGCGGAATGTCCTGTCGCGTCTGAGAAGGGAGGCCCAGGGCCTGCCGGGCATTTCTTGCCGTCGCGGGGCCGCACGCCCTACCGTTGGCAGCCTTCGGGGAAAGCGGCCTGCGTCAGGTTCGCCTGGTTCTCCCGGAGTTCCTTGAGGGTCTACAACGATGAATAGCACCATGTTCAAGTGGGTAGTTGGGGCGGCCACCTGCATCGCAGTGGTCGCGACGGCCTGGGACGCCGAGGCCGGCTGGCGGCGTCGGAGTCGGAACTGCTGTGAGCCGTGTGAAACCTCGTGCTGTACGCCGGCGTACACGAGTTGTGCACCGATGTGCGAGACGAGTTGTGCTCCGGCATGCGGCACGGTGTGCGAGACGGTCGCCAGCTACGACCGCTGCGGCCGGATCGTCTACCGCCAGGCCTGCTACGCGACGGTCGCGTCGTCGTCGATCGTGCTGCCTGCGGCGAGTTGCTGCGGGGGCATCGCGAGCACGTCGACGCCGGCGAAGGCCGAGGCCCTCGTGAAGGCGGCTCCGGCGCAGGAGACGGTCCAGACCCCGACCGTGGCGGCCACGCGATAGCCCGGCGGCCGTGTCGGCACTTCGGGCGAGAGAATTCGCCCACTCCCGCGCGGAGGTGCGTCCTCCGCGCGGGAGTTTTTTCTGTCCCCGCCGACAGAAGGATGGTCCGGCCAATCGCACTTCCGCACCCATTTTCGAGTGGATGAGCGGCGCGTAAAGCGGCTCGGGAGTTGCGTCCCCCGTCTCCTGGCCCCCCTCTCCTGGTCCGGAACAAGCGGCAACCCGACGCCTGCCTTCTCCCTTGGAGTGGCGTTTTTCTGGCGTCGGCGCGGAGTCTCTCCGCGTCAGCGGGCGGTCTCGGCCGCGGCGGTGGCGGCTGGAAACCGGTCCTGGATCGGCTGCACCCCCATCGGCTCCGTCCGCAGCCCCTCCATGGCGCGGACGCAGGCCTCGGCGGCCGGCAGCGTCGTGATGCAGGGCACGCCATAGAGCACGCTCGCCGCCCGAATCCGCCCCTCGTCGGTCCGCGCTCCCTTGCCACGGGGCGTGTTGAAGATCAGCTGCACGCGGCCGTCGATGAGGTGGTCGATGAGGTTCGGATGCCCCTCCTGGAGCTTCTTCACCACCTCGACGGGAATCCCCGCCGCGGCGAGCTCCCGCGCCGTGCCGGCGGTCGCGATCAGCTCGAAGCCCAGCGCCACCAGCCGCCGGGCCACGTTCACCATGTACTGCTTGGCCTGCGGGCTGGCCACCGAGACGAAGATCCGTCCCTTCTCGGGGAGCACGATCCCGGCGGCGATCTGGCTCTTGGCGAAGGCGATCGCGAACGTGTCGCTGACCCCCATCACCTCGCCTGTGCTGCGCATCTCCGGCCCCAACGCGATATCGACGCCGGCGAACTTCACGAACGGGAACACGCTCTCCTTGACGCTCACATGGGCCGGGACGGGGTCCGCCTCGATGCCCTGCTCCGCCAGGCCCACCCCCGCCATCACCTTCACCGCCACCTTCGCCACCGGCATGCCCGTCGCCTTGGCGACGAAGGGCACGGTGCGGCTGGCCCGCGGGTTGACCTCGATCACGTACAGCGACTGGCCGCTTACGCCGTCGGCGTCGGTCTCCCTCTTGACGGCGAACTGCACGTTCATCAGGCCGACCACGCCCAGGCTCCGGGCCAGGCCGGTCGCCGCCTGCTTGATCTCGGCGATCATCTCCGCCGACAGGCTGTGGGGGGGGATGCAGCAGGCCGAGTCGCCGGAGTGCACGCCCGCCTCCTCGATGTGCTCCATGACGCCGGCCACGATCACGTCCCGGCCGTCGGCGATGCAGTCGACGTCGACCTCGATGGCGTCCTCGAGGAACCGGTCGATGAGCACCGGCTGCCCCTGGGCCACGGCGAAGGCCTCGGCCACGTACCGCTCGAACTGCACCTGGTCGTAGCAGATCTCCATCGCCCGCCCGCCGAGCACGAAGCTTGGCCGCACCAGGCTCGGGTAGCCGATCCGGGCCACCTCGCGCCGGGCTTGCTCCAGCGTCCGGGCGATGCCGCTGTCGGGCTGCCTGAGCCCGAGCCGGTCGAGCAGGTCGCGGAACTTCTCCCGGTCCTCGGCGGTCTCGATCGTGTCGACGCTCGTGCCGATGATCGGCAGGCCGGCTGCATGCAGGGCCCGGGCCAGGTTCAGCGGCGTCTGGCCGCCGAGCTGGACGATGACGCCGTCGGGCTCGATGCGGTCGGCGATGTTGAGCACGTCCTCGCAGGTCAGCGGCTCGAAGAACAGCATGTCGCTGGTGTCGTAGTCGGTGCTCACGGTCTCCGGGTTGGAGTTGACCATCACGCTCTCGATGCCCAGCTCGCGGAGCGCGTAGCTGGCATGGCAGCAGCAGTAGTCGAACTCGATCCCCTGCCCGATCCGATTCGGTCCGCCGCCGAGGATCATGACCCGCTTCCGCCCCGGCGGCTTGGGGCGGACCTCGTCCTCGTCCTCCCAGGTCGAGTAATAGTAAGGAGTGAGGGCCTCGAACTCGGCGGCGCAGGTGTCGACCACCTTGAAGGTGGCCACGATCCCGCGCCGCTTCCGTTCCGCCCGGACCTCGAACTCACTCGACCCGAGGAGCACGGCCAGCTGCCGGTCGGAGAAGCCGGCCTGCTTGGCGAGCCGCAGCGTGCCGTCATCGACCGCCCCCAGCGACCCGACCGTTCGCAGCAGGCTCTCGATCTCGACGAGCTGCCGCAGCTCGTCGAGAAACCAGGGATCGATCGCGGTCGCCTCGTGCAGCTCCGCGACCGTCATCCCCGCCTTGAGCGCGTACCGCAGGTACCAGACCCGGTCGGGGTCGGGGGTGGAGACGCGGGCCTTGATGTCGTCGAGCGACGGCTCGGCGGGCGTGCCCCACAGGTCCTTGCCGTCGGAGCCGAAGCCGAAGGCTCCCACCTCCAGGCCGCGGAGCGCCTTCTGGAAGGCCTCCTTGAACGTCCGGCCGATGGCCATCGTCTCCCCCACGCTCTTCATCTGCGTGGTCAGCCGCGAGTCGGCCTCGGGGAACTTCTCGAAGGCGAACCGCGGCACCTTGACGACGACGTAGTCGATCGAAGGCTCGAAGCAGGCCTTCGTCTTCCGAGTGATGTCGTTGGGGAGCTCGTGGAGCCGCCAGCCGACCGCCAGCTTGGCGGCGATCTTGGCGATCGGGAAGCCGGTCGCCTTGCTGGCCAGGGCCGACGAGCGGCTGACCCGCGGGTTCATCTCGATGACGATCATTCGGCCCGTCTGCGGGTCGACGGCGAACTGGATGTTGGAGCCGCCAGTCTCGACGCCGATCGCCCGGATCACGGCGAAGCTCGCGTCCCGCATGCGCTGGTACTGCCGGTCGGTGAGCGTCATCGCCGGGGCGACGGTGATCGAGTCGCCGGTGTGCACGCCGCAGGGATCGAAGTTTTCGATGGAGCAGATCACGACGGCGTTGTCGTCGGCGTCGCGCATGACCTCCATCTCGTATTCCTTCCAGCCGAGGATCGACTCCTCGACCAGCACCTCACCCACCGGCGAGAGGTCGAGGCCGCGCTGCACCTTGGTGTCGAACTCCTCGCGGTTCCAGGCGATGCCAGAGCCCGAGCCGCCGAGCGTGAAGCTGGGGCGGATGACCGCCGGCAGACCGATCTCGCCGAGCACCTCGCGGGCCTCCGGCAGGCTTTTCACGATCCGGCCCCGGCAGGTCTCGAGGCCGATCTTGTGCATCGTCTCCTTGAAGATCTCCCGATCCTCGCCACGCCGGATCGCCTCCGCCTTGGCCCCGATCATCTCCACGCCGTGCCTGGCGAGGATCCCGCGCCGGTCGAGCTCGAGCGCCAGGTTGAGGGCCGTCTGCCCGCCGAGCGTCGGCAGCACGGCATCGGGCTTCTCGGCCTCGATCACCTTCTCCAGCATCTGCCAGGTGAGCGGCTCGACGTACGTCCGGTCGGCCGTGCCCGGATCGGTCATGATCGTGGCCGGGTTCGAGTTGACGAGGACGACGCGGTAGCCGTCCTCGCGCAGGGCCTTGCAGGCCTGGGTGCCGGAGTAGTCGAACTCGCAGGCCTGGCCGATGACGATCGGGCCGGAACCGATGAGGAGGATGGTGTGCAGGTCGTCGCGACGGGGCATGGAAGGGTTCGCGGGGCGGAAAAAACAAATTTCCCGAAGGTAGCATCCTCCGGCCCGGACCGGCAACGAGCCGCTACAATCCGGCTGCGCCACGATGGCGGGCGGCGGCGACGCTGCCCCCCATCCGCCCCGTGGCCTGCCCGCCGACAACAGCACCGGACCACGACCCCCAGGAGCCGCTCGCCATGTCGTTCGCCACCCCCGCCCTCGACGCCCTGCGCGACACCCTGCCCGACGATCTCAAGGACATCCGGCTCAACGTCGGCGCCGTGCTCGGCGGCGAGACGCTCGCGCCGGCCCAGGCGCTGGGCGTGGCCCTGGCGGCGGCCCGGTTTCTTCGCCACCGGCCGCTCGCCGAGGCGATCGAGTCCGATGCCCGGGCGGCCCTGGGGGAGGCGGCCGGGCCGGTGCTGGCGGACGCCGTCGCGGCCGCGGGCCTGATGGCGATGAACACCGTCTACTACCGGTTTCGGCACATGGTTGGCAAGGAGTCGTACTCCGCCCGGCCGCCGCGGCTGCGGATGGCCCGCATCGCCCAGCCGGCAACGAGCAAAATCGATTTCGAGCTCATGAGCCTCGGCTGCGCGGCGCTGGCCGGCTGCGAGGCCTGCATCAAGAACCACGAAGCGAGCCTCGTCCATCTCGGGGCCGGTGAGGAGGCTTGCCACGACGCGGTGCGGATCGCGGCGGTGATGAGCGCCGTCGCCGGCGGCCTCGGCTGAGGCGAAACGACCCATGCGCGCCACACAGGAGCACCCCAGCGTTGCGTTGCCATCGCAACCAACGGTTCGGGGTTGCCCATACCCCGATCGTCGGACGTTCGCTCCGGCCATCCTGGCCTTCGCTCACTCGATGCCGCCTGCGCTCTGCCCTCCGGGCGCCGCTGGCCGGCAACGCCGTCTCCCGGGGCATGGGCAACCCCTCACGGAGAAATCGACGGTGGCTTCAACGAGAAAGCGATCCCGGTAATACCATGCCACCATGAAGCCCCTGCTGGTTCTCAACGTCGTCGGGCTGACGCCCGCGCTCCTGCCCCACACGCCGCGGCTGGCGGCGCTCGGCCGGGCTGGCTTCCAGGCGACGCTCGGCACGGTGCTGCCGGCCGTCACCTGCTCCGCCCAGGCGACGATGCTCACCGGTCGGCTGCCACGCGACCACGGCATCGTGGGCAACGGCTGGTATTTCCGCGACCTTGCCGAGGTCATGCTCTGGCGGCAGTCGAACAACCTCGTCGGCTGCAAGCAGGAAAAACTCTGGCACACGGGCCGGCGCCGGTTCGGCCCCGGCTTCACCGTCGCCAAGATGTTCTGGTGGTACAACATGCACGCGGCCGTCGATCAGGCGGTCACGCCCCGGCCGGTCTACCCGGCCGACGGTCGCAAGATCCCCAGCATCTACACCGATCCGCCGGCGCTCAAAGGCGATCTGCAGGGGCGGCTGGGCCGGTTTCCGCTCTTCAACTTCTGGGGGCCGACCGCCGACATCCGCTCCTCGCGCTGGATCGCCGCCGCCACGCGGCGCGTGATGGAAGCCCACGCCCCGACCGTCACGCTCTGCTACCTGCCCCACCTCGACTACGACCTGCAGCGGTTCGGCCCCGACTCGCCCCAGGCCCTGCGGGCCTGCGCCGAGATCGACGCCGTGGCGGGCGACCTCGCCGAGTGGGCGGCCGGCACGGGCCACACGGTGGCCGTGGTCAGCGAATACGGCATCACGCCGGTGACGGCGGGCATCGACGTCAACCGCGTCCTGCGCCGCTCCGGCCTGCTGCGCGTGCAGGAGGTCGATCTCGGCTGGGAACTGCTCGACGCCGGCGCCAGCGAGGCCTTCGCCGTGGCCGATCATCAGCTGGCCCACGTCTACGTGAAGCGGCCGGAACGGATCGCCGAGGTCCGGGCCCTGCTGGAGGCGACCCCCGGAGTCGCCGAGGTGCTCGACCGCGAAGCCCAGGCGGCGCACGGCCTCGACCACCCGCGGTCGGGCGAACTCGTCGCCGTGGCCGCTCCCGACCGCTGGTTCACCTACTACTACTGGCTCGATGATGCCCGGATGCCCGACTTCGCCCGCACGGTGGACATCCACCGCAAGCCGGGCTACGACCCGGTCGAACTGTTCGTCGATCCGACCCTCGCCCTGCCGCGGCTGCGGATCGCGGCGACGCTGGCCCGCAAGCTGCTCGGCTTCCGCTATCTGATGAAGGTAATCGGCACCGATGCCTCGATCGTGCGCGGCTCGCACGGCCGGCTCCCCGACCGGCCAGAGGACGGCCCGGTCTTTCTCTGCACCGACGCCGCCGCCCGGCGCGAGTCGCTGCCGATGACCGACGTCCGCGACACGCTCCTCGACCTCGTCGCCCGCGGCTGACGCGGCCGCTTTCCTCCGCCCTGCGGGCCGCACCAGGCATCGTTCGCGCCGGGCTCAGGCCCCTGATTGCCCGCTGCCCGCGTAGTTGCCAACGCCGGCGCACCTCGCGCATAGTGACTGGCCGGCGGGAGTGCGGGGTATGTCCCGGAATCTGCCCGTCAACCACGCCACCACTTTGGAGGGCCAGCCATGTCGAAGACCACGTTGCTCGCAGCCTGCTTCACGATCGTTTCCCTGGGCAGCGGCCTGGAACCACATGCGGCCCGCGGCGCCGAGCCGGCCACGGACCGGATCGCCGAACTGCGGGCCCGGTTCGCCAATGATCCCCGCGTGAAGGAGGCCAGCGCGGCACTCGCTGCCGCCGAGAAGGCACTGGAAAAGAAACTGACCGGCGATGCCGCGATCGCCGAGGCACGGCGGGCGGAGCAGGCCGCCCGCGACAACGTCGCCAAGGCGGAGCGGGTCGCGGCGGACGCCGACCCGCGGGTCCAGGAGCACCGCCGCGCACTGGAAACTGCCCGGGCCCGGGCAGCCGAACTCGAACTGCAGCGCCGGCTTGAGCAGACCCGGGCGGACCACCAGCGGAACGAGACCGCCCGCCGGCCCGATCTGCAGGCACTGCGCACGGCGGCCCGGTTCGAACCCCACTCCCGCGCGGTTGCCGAATCCGACCCCCGGCTGGCCGCCGCCCGGAGGAAGCTCGAAGAGGCCGATGCCGCGCTCGACAGGAAGACGAAGGAACTGCTCAAGGACCTGCCGGAGATCAAGGCCGCCCAGCGGGCCCGCAAGGATTTCGACGACGCCGTGGCCGCGAGCCCGGCATACAAGGCGGCCGAGGCCGCCCGCCGCGCGATCGCGGAGAAGGTCGCGGCCGACGAGAAGGTGCAGGCCCAGGCCGGGAAGCTGAAGGCGGCCGGCGACGCCCAGGCGCAGCATCGCGACCAGATCGAGGTGATCGAGAAGAAAATTCGCAATGCCGCCGAGCAGGCCGCCGCCAAGGATGCCGGCGTCCGCGAGGCCGTCAAGGCCGCCGAGGCGGCGCGGGCCCGCGTCGGCCAGACGGTCGAGGATCGGGCGGCCGTGGAGCGCAAGGCCCGGCAGGCGGCCCGGGCCGTCTGGGACGAGAAGGTGAAGGCAGTCATCGCCGAGAATCCCGAGGCGAAGGCGCTCCTCAAGGAGATGCAGTCGCTGGAGGAGAAGTTGCGGAAACTGCGCTCGCAGGTGGGAGAACTCAGCCGCCTGGTCGTGCAGGAGCCATCGCCCAGCCGGATGCCGTGAACGGATACTCCTGGGAGCACGTTCTTGTTGACATCTGTCGTCGATGCATCCGTGAGGGGCTGCCCATGCCCAGACAGGCGGCGTTGCTGGCAAGTGAAAGCAGGAAGCCGAAACGCCGCCAGCATCGAGTGAACGCAGGCCTGGAGGGCCGGAGTGAACGTCCGACGGTTCGGGGCATGGGCAGCCCTGAACCATCGGCTCGTTGTGTCAACTATTGGATGCTCTCGGTAATGGCATGCTGCATCGTTCGTGCCGCTGCGAGCCTGAGCCGGTTCGACAGCGCGACGATCGACGCCCGGGTCGTGGCGGCCGGCCCGCTCTTCCCGGCCGCACCACATCCCTGACGGCCCTCGTTCTCGGCACCGGCACGTGGATGGGCCGGGCGGCCGCCCGCCGGGTGGACGCGAACCGCCGCCGACCGTGACCGTCCGCGGCGTCAGGTCCGGCCGCCGAGCTCGCGCAGGTAGTCGAGCGTGTAGATGCCGCTCGAGTGGCCGTCGGAAAAATCGATGCCGTAGGCATACTGCCCCACCGGCCGCATCGCCGTCACCGTCAGCGGCACGAGTTCCGCGGCCGCGAGCACCGGCAGGAGCGCCGCCGGCGCCGGCCGGCCGCGCTGCTCGCGGCAGGTGGCGCAGGGGCAGGCGTCGCGGAGCAGCCGCGGCGTGTACGTGGACCGCTCCCCGTCGCTCCACACGATCTCGATCGCCCCCGCCCCGCGCGGGTCGACGACGCGGCCGATGCTCGTCGGTACTGGTTCACTCATGGCGTGCACTCCGCTGTCGGCGATCGACGATCCGCCGCGCCTTCCCCTCGAACCGCGGCAGGCTGCCGATCGGCACCCCCTCGACCGTCACCCGCAGGCCGAGACGCAGCTGCAGTTCACGGGCCACGCGGTCCGGCGCCGCGAGCCGGTCCTCGATCTCCAAATGCAGCTCGTCGAGGCTGTCCCGCGTGCCGACCGTGAGCCGGTGCTCGACGACCTCGGGGAAGCCGCGGACGATGTCGTCGATCGCCCCCGGAAAGATGTTGACCCCGCGGACCACGAGCATGTCGTCGGTGCGGCCGAGCACGCCCCCCTCGAGCCGGACCCACGGACAGGCGCCGGCGGCCACGTCGGCTGCCGCGGCCCACGTGGGGCGGACGACGTCGCCGGTGCGGTAGCGGATGAGCGGGGCGCCGGCCCGGCCGAGCGTCGTGAGGACGAGTTCCGACAACTCCCCCTCGGCCGCCGGCCGACCGCTCTCCAGCGCGAGGAACTCGGCGTGGAAGAAGGGCTCGATGACGTCGAGTCCTGGCCCGTGCAGGTCGCCCACGCCCCACGGCCCGACCTCGGTCGCCCCGGCATGATCGAGGACGTCGGCGGCCCAGGCCGCGGCGATCCGCGCCCGCACCGCCGGCACCGATCCCCCCGGCTCGCCCGCCACGACCACGAGCCGAACCGGCAGCGCGGCGACGTCGATCTTCGCCTGCTCGGCCACCTCGGCGAGATGCAGCGCATAGCTCGGCGTCGCCACCAGCACCGTGGCATCGAGCGACCGCAGCAGTTCCAGCCGGCCGCCGCTCGACACGCCGCCGCTCGGGATCGCCATGGCGCCGGCATGGACCGCCCCCTCGAACGCCGACCAGAAGCCGACGTAGGGACCGAACGACGAGGCCACGAGCACGCGGTCGCCGGGCCCCACGCCCGCGCGTTCCATCACCAGCCGCCAGCAGTCCATCCACCACTTCCAGTCGTCCGCCGTGTCGAAGACGAACAGCGGTCGGCCGTGGGTGCCGCTCGTCTGGTGGAAGCGGACATAGCGATCGACGGGCCAGGTGAGGTTCGCCGGCCGCCCGGCGGCCGCCGCCGCGGCGACGAGTTCCTCCTTGAACGTGAACGGGAGGCCGGCGAGGTCGGCGAGCGTGGCCAGGTCGTCGGGCTGCGGGAGGACGCGGCCGAGTTTCTCGGCATAGAAGCGGTTGTGCGGCAGGATCGTCCGCAGCAGTTCCCGGAGGCGGGCGAGCTTGGCGGCTTCGAGGCTCGCGCGGCTCTCCGACAGGGTTGCTTTCGGCAGGGGATGCATGGCGCGGCGATTATGGCATGCCGAGCGACGGAATTCCCTGCGTCGGCTGGTTCGGCTGCGGCGGTGGCAGGGTCATGCCGGCCGGCGGCGGCAGGAACGGCCCCGGCCCTGCCGGCATCGGCAGCGGCTGGGCGACCGGAGGCGAGACGGGCTGCATCGGCATGCCGGCCGGGACAGGCACCACCGGCTGCTGGCCGGCCGCCAGGCGCACCTGCTCGGCACGGCTCACGACCTCGTCGGCCGGGATCGCCGCCGCCGGTGCCAGCGCGAGGTCGATCACGCGCTCGTCGCGAATCTCCCAGGGGATGAGATTCTCGCTCACGAAGTCGAGCGGGAAGTATTCGTACCACGGCGCCGGAATCGGCTGGCGGACGGTGAGCGTCTCGTAACCGTCCTTCACGAGCCGGATTTTGCGGGTTCCGTAGTAGACAAAGTCGTGCGACACGGGTGCGGTGCCGATCTGGTAGTCGTCGACGTACACGGCCGCCCCGGGGGGCGAACTGCGGATCGTCATGCGACGCTGCACGCATCCGCCCGTCGCGGCGACGACGGCCATGCAGCAGCAGAGGATCACGAGGCGTCGTGCAACGCGGGGCATGCGACATCCACATCCGGGTGAGGGGGCGGGACGATAGGGATGCCGCCGCCCCGCCGCCAGACCGGGAGGGCGTCGACCGGACGAGGAGTGCCCGCCCGCCTTGCCCAGCCTGCCGACCCCGGGGCGAAGGGGCCGTGCCGCGTCCCCGATCTTTTCCTGTCATTTCTCCCCGTTTGGCCGGATCGCGCCGGCAACGGAGGATTTTTCCCGCGGGGAGTTACAATCCCGGGCAGCCCCAAGCACGGGGGAGTTCGTTCCGCGATCCCGAGGCGACCGACGCGTGGTCTCAGAGAATTCCCTCGACTACTGCGACCTCACCGACATCGGCCGCCGCCGGGCGAACAATCAGGACTCCATGGCGGTGCTCCGCCCCTGGAACCGTGAGCAGAGCGAGCGGCACGGCTGGCTGTTCGTCGTCGCCGACGGCATGGGAGCCCACGCCGCCGGCGAGATGGCCAGCGCCATCGCCGCCGAGCACGTGCCGCTGATCTACGAGAAGCTCGCCGCCCGCTCCCCGCCGCTCGCGTTGCGCACGAGCATCGAGCAAGCCAATGCCGAGATCAA
This sequence comes from Planctomycetia bacterium, assembly GCA_014192425.1. NCBI lineage: Bacteria > Pseudomonadati > Planctomycetota > Planctomycetia > Planctomycetia bacterium. The sequence goes on from BJHK01000012.1 coordinate 54,456, forward strand.
CGCCAAGGGGGGCAGCTCGCCGGAGCTCAAGGGCATGGGCACGACCTGCACGGCCCTGGCGATCGTGCCTCGCGGGGCCATCGTCGGCCACGTCGGCGACAGCCGGGCGTATCGCGTCCGCGAACAGCGGATCGAGCAGCTGACGCGGGACCATTCGCTGGTCTGGGAGCTCGAGGAGATGCAGGCCGCCGGTGAGCTCGCCGCCGACGTGGCCGTCCGCGATGCCCCCAAGAACATCATCACGCGGTCGTTGGGGCCGCACCCGGGCGTGAAGGTCGACCTGGAGGGCCCGTTCCCCGTCCGCGTCGACGACGTGTTCGTGCTCTGCAGCGACGGCCTCTCCGGGCAGGTCGGCGACCGGGAGATCGGCGCGCTGGCCTGCACGCTGCCACCACGCGAGGCGGCCGAGGCCCTCGTCGGCCTGGCGCTGGTCCGGGGCGCACCGGACAACGTCACCGTCATTGTCGGCCAGGCCGGCATCCTCCAGGCCTCGCGGGAAGGGCGGGCAGACGCGCCGTGGCCGCTCTACGAAGACGCCGTCCCGGAGCCGAAGAAGGGGATCCCCTTGCGGATGCTGGCGATCGCGGCCGGCTGCCTGCTCGCCGGGTTGATCGTCAATCCGGCGAGCGACCTGATGACCGCCGACGGGCTGCTGGGGCGGCTGCTCGGCTCCCTGCGGACGCCGGTGAGCTGGGTCTGCTTCGTGTCGCTGATGATGCTGTTCGTCGGTGCGCTCTCCGCGGCCTGGCTCGGCTTCCTGATTCCGCCGCAGACGACGGCCCGCTTCCTGGCGCCGGGCGGCCGGCTCGGTGGCGGCCCGTATCGGAACCACGACTGCCTGCCGGACGCCACGATCGTCGAGGGCATCGTGGCGAGCGTCGCGGAGTCGGCCGCGGGCCTCGGTGGCGACGCCCGCGAGCGCAGCGACAGCCTCCTGGAGACGGCCCGCAGCGAGGCGGCGCGTGGCCGCTTCGACGCCGCGCTGCGGGCCGGAGCCGGGGCGATCGCGATTTACCGGCGGTCGCTCGAGGCCGCGCGGTCGGACGAGACCGTAGGCGGCCCCGCTTCGAAGGCCGGGCCTGCGCAGGCCGACCTCTCCGTCTGGGATCCGTGAGTGGCCCCCGGCCCCGTTTCCCCGGGCGCTTCGCGCGCGGAAACCGCCATCGACTGGCTTTCGCAGGGATCGCTAGACTCCGCCCCCAATGCGGATCCTCACCCGGTACGTGCTCGCCGAACTCCTCCAGGTGTTCTTCGTGACCCTGGCCGCGCTGACGTTCTTCATCCTCACCTTCGGGCTGGTGCAGACGGCCACCAAGGAGGGGCTGGGGCTCGTGCAGATCGCCCTCCTCGTCCCCTACGTGCTGCCGGACGCGCTCCGGTTCGCCGTCCCGGCCACGATGCTGTTCGCGGCCGCCAGCGTCTTCGGCCGGATGTCCTCCGGCAACGAGATCACGGCCCTCAAGGCGGCCGGCGTCTCGCCGCTGCAGGCGATCTGGCCGGCGATCACGGTCGCGCTGGTGGTCAGCTTCGTCTCCGTGTGGCTCAACGACGTCGCCGTCTCCTGGGGCCGCGACGGCGTCAAGCGGGTGATCATCGAGAGCGTCGAGCAGATCCTCTACGGCCGGCTGCGGACGGAGGGATCCTACAGCAGCCCGAAGCTCGAGATCGTCGTCAAGGCGGTCGATGGGCGGAAGCTCATCAAGCCGGTCCTGACCCTCAACAAGGACCATCCCGGCAGGCTGACCACCGTCAAGGCCCGTGAGGCGGAGATCAGTGCCGACACGACCCAGAACGCGATCATCGTCACGTTCCGCGACTACGACGTGCTGCTGCCGGGGGGGGCGACGTATTCGGAGCGCGGGGAGCGCTCCCAGGAGGTGCCGCTCGACGCGGTCTCTGCCAAGGCCGCCGAGCAGCGCCGGCCGGCCGAACTCGCCATGAACGACTTCGCGGCGGCGCGGACCGCCCAACTCGAGCGGATCGACCAGTTCGAGCAGATGATGGCGGGGCGGACGGCGCTGGGCATGCTCTCCGGCCGTATGGAACAGACAGCGCCGGCAGCCGTGGCCGGTGAGCGGCACGAGATCGCCTATGCGCGGGAGCGGCTCCGGGCGATCGCGGTCGAGCCCTGGCGGCGCTGGGCCGGCGGGTTCAGCTGTCTGTGCTTCGTCCTCGTCGGCGCGCCGATGGCGATCCGGATGCGCAACGCCGACTTCCTCACCAGCTTCTTCCTCTGCTTCCTGCCGATCCTCGTCGTCTACTACCCGCTGTTCATCCTCGGGATCGACCAGGCCAAGGACGGCAACGTCCCACCGGCCGCCGTCTGGCTCGGCAACGTGCTGGTCGCCCTCTGGGGCTGCTGGCTCCTGCGCCGCGTCATCCGCACCTGACGGCGTCGCGGCAGCCGCGGCCACTCGCGCCCCGGGCCGGCCGCTGGCCGGTTCCAAACCGGCCCGGAATCTGGCACAATCGCCGGATCGATCCGGTTCCATTCCCGTTCGTCCGAGGAGGTCGCCGCATGTCCCGTCCCGTCACGCTGTTCACCGGCCAGTGGGCCGACCTGCCGCTGGAGGCTCTGGCCCGCAAGGCTCGCGACTTCGGCTACCAGGGACTGGAACTCGCCTGCTGGGGGGACCATTTCGACGTCACCCGGGCTCTCGAGGAGGGCGGCTACTGCGCGGCCAAGCGCGACACGCTGGAGCGGCACGACCTTTCCGTGTACGCGATCTCAACGCACCTCGTCGGCCAGGCGGTCTGCGACCGGATCGACGAGCGTCACAAGTCGATCCTCCCGCCGCACGTCTGGGGCGACGGCAACCCGGAGGGGGTCAATCGTCGAGCCGCCGAGGAACTGAAGCGCACGGCCCGCGCGGCGCAGAAGCTCGGCGTCTCCGTCGTCAACGGCTTCACCGGCTCGTCGATCTGGCCGCTGCTCTACTCCTTCCCGCCGGTGCCCGACTCGATGATCGACGCCGGCTACCGCGAGTTCGCCGACCGCTGGAACCCGATCCTCGACGTGTTCGCGGAGTGCGGCGTGCGGTTCGCGCTCGAGGTTCATCCCACCGAGATCGCCTTCGACATCTTCACGGCGGAGCGGGCCCTGGCGGCCCTCGGCCGCCGCGAGGAGTTCGGCTTCAACTTCGATCCCAGTCACCTCCACTGGCAGGGCGTGAGCTCGGTCGAGTTCATCCGCTCGTTCCCCGACCGGATCTACCACGTCCACATCAAGGACGCGATCGTGACCCTCAACGGCCGGACCGGCATCCTCGGCAGCCACATCAACTTCGGCGACCCGCGCCGCGGCTGGGACTTCCGCTCGCCGGGCCGGGGGGGCGTGGACTTCGAGGAGATCATCCGTGCCCTCAACCAGATCGGCTACGAGGGCCCGCTGTCGGTCGAGTGGGAGGACTGCGGCATGGACCGCGAGCATGGCGCGGCCGAGGCGGCGAAGTTCGTCAAGAACCTCGACTTCGCCCCGAGCCGGCGGCAGTTCGACTCGGCATTCGCCGAGGAAGCCTGAACGGCGAGCGCTGGGCGTTGCCATGATCCGTGCGTCAGCCGCCGTGGCCGCCTGCGCGACGCTGGCGCTCGCCACCTCGTGCCTCGCGGCCGGGCCGGCGCCGCGGCCACAGCCGCGACTCGACGAGGAGTTCGCCGCCGCGGCCCGGGACCTCGTCCGCCGAGCCCGCGATGAAGGCCTCGCGGCGCTGGCCGACGTGGTGGCGGGCTGGCAACTTCCCGCCGAGACAGACCGTCAGTTTGCCTTTGCGATTCCTTCCCGGCTGGAGCCGCCGCTCGCGATCGAGGGCCCGGCGGCGCGGTCGATCTGGGACGACTTCGTGGCCGCCCGCCGGGCCCGGGCCGCGGGGCTCTACGATCTCGCCGTCGCCGCGGCCGCGGAGCACGACCGGCCGCCGACCCGGGAGGAGCAGGCCCGTCCCGATCCCGACCGGCCGCCGCTGCCGCAGCGGTCGTGCACCGTCGGGCGGCTCCTTGCAGCCACGTTGCGGGACGACCCCGAGCACGAGCGGGCCCGGGCGGCCCTCGGCTGGGTGCGCCGCGGCGACGCCTGGGTCTGGCCCGAGGCCGCGGCCCGGCTCGACCGCCGGTCCGAACACGACCCGGCCTACGGCTGGCTCCCCGCCGGACGGCTGGCCCGCTACCGCGCCGGCGAGCGGTACGACCGGGGCCGGTGGATCACCGCGGCCGAGGACGCCGCCCGCGCGGTCACCGTCGACCGCGGCCGGCGGTTCGATTCCGACCACTGGGAGATCCTCTCGGCCGCGCCGTTGGAGGCGGCCGCGGCCCTGGCCGCGAGGCTCGAGGAGACGTATCTGGTCTGGGTGCAGGTCTTCGGCACGTTCGCCGTCGAGCCGGCCGACCTGGAGAAGCGGGTCCGCGGCCGCGGCCGGATCATGCCCCGCGACGCCTTCGCAGCGGCGCTCTGCGCCGACCGCGACCAGTACGACGCGGAACTCGGCCGGCTCGAACCGCTCGCCCCGCGGACCGACGGACTCTACTGGGCCCCGACCCGCACCACCTGGTTCTTCGCGACGCCCCCGGGCGACGCGGCGGCCGTCATCCATCACGAGGCGACGCACCAACTGTTCCTCGAATCGGCGCCGACGGGCCCGCGCCGTCAGCCGCTGCCGGCCGGCGAGCGGTCGGGCTTCTGGGCGATCGAGGCGGTCGCCTGCCACATGGAGTCGATCCGGCCGACGCCGTTCGGCTGGACGGTCGGCGGCCGCGACGCAGGCCGCGTCCCCGCCGCCCGTGCCCGCCTCGTCGAGGAGGGGCAGCACGTGCCGCTGGCGGAGCTCACGGCGTTGGGGCGGAGGGCGTTTCAGGCCGGCGACCGCCTGCCGGCGATCTACGACGAGGTCGCCGGCCTCGCCGACTTCTTCATGAACGGCCGCGGCGGCCGCTACCGCGAGGCGTTCCTCGAATACCTGGCGCGGGTCTACGCCGGCATCGACGAGCCCGACACGCTGCCGCGGCTCTGCCGCCAGAGCGCCGCGGAACTCGACGCGGAGTACCGCCGGCACCTGGAGTAAAACGTGGGGGAATTTGGGCTGGGAGCCGATTTTGAAATCCGCTCCCGTCCCCAATTTGCTTCGGCTAGAATCCCGCCGTTTTCGATCCCGTCCCAGGAGCACCCATGTCCGCCAGCACATCGACCACGCCACGGCCGACCGCCACCGACATCGACCGGCTGGCGATCGACACGATCCGCACCCTCTCCATGGATGCCGTCGAGGCGGCGAAGAGCGGCCATCCCGGCACGCCGATGGCGCTGGCGCCGGTGGCGTACACGATCTGGAAGGATTTCCTGCGCTACGACCCGGCCGATCCGTCGTGGCCCAACCGCGACCGGTTCGTCCTCTCCTGCGGCCACGCCTCGATGCTCCTCTACGCGCTGATCCACCTCGCGGGCATCCGGCGCGGCGGCCCATCCTCCCCCGACCACGGCCTGCCGGCCGTGTCGCTCGACGAGATCCGGCGGTTCCGCCAGCTCGACAGCGTCTGCGCCGGCCATCCCGAGCACCACATGACCGCGGGCATCGAGACGACCACCGGGCCGCTCGGCCAGGGCTGCGGCAACTCGGTCGGCATGGCAATCGCATCGCGCTGGCTGGCCGCCCGGTACAACCGGCCGGGGCAGATGGTCTTCGATTACGACACCTACGTGCTCTGCAGCGACGGCGACCTGATGGAGGGCGTGGCCGCCGAGGCGGCCTCGATCGCCGGCCACCTCGGCCTGGCGAACCTGTGCTGGATCTACGACGACAACGCGATCACGATCGAGGGGGAGACGCACCTCGCCTTCAGCGAGAACGTGCCGCAGCGGTTCGCGGCCCTCGGCTGGCGGGTCGAGCAGGTCGCCGATGCCAACGACACGGCGGCCATCGCCCGGGCCTTGGCGGCCTTCAAGGCGGAGCGCGACCGGCCCACGCTGATCGTCGTCAAGAGCGTGATCGGCTACGGGGCGCCGAAGAAGGCCGGCTCGCACGAGGCCCACGGCGCGCCGCTCGGCGCGGAGGAGATCAAGGGGGCGAAGCTGGCTTACGGCTGGCCGGTCGAGCCGGCGTTCCACGTGCCGGCCGAGGTGCCCACCCGCTTCGCCGCCACGCTCGGCGGCCGCGGGGCCGCGGCCCACGCCGCCTGGCGGAAGACGGTGGCCGACCACGCCGCGGCGCATCCGCAGCCGGCCGCTGAACTGGCCGACTTCCTCACCGGCCGGCTGCCCGCTGGCTGGGACGCGGCCATCCCCGCGTTCCCTGCCGATCCCAAGGGCTTGGCGAGCCGCGTGTCGAGCGGCAAGGTGATTCAGGCCATCAGCGGCATTGTGCCCTGGTTCCTCGGCGGCTCGGCCGACCTCGCCCCCTCGACGATGACGCTCGTCCCCGGCGCCGGTGACTTCGCCGCCGCCACGCCGGCGGGACGCAACTTCCACTTCGGCATCCGCGAGCACGGCATGGCGGCGGCCTGCAACGGCATGGCGCTCTCCGGCCTGCGGCCCTACTGCGCGACCTTCTTCGTGTTCCTCGACTACCTCAAGCCGTCGCTGCGACTCTCGGCGATCGGCGGCCTGGGCGTGATCTACGTGCTCACGCACGACTCGATCGGCCTCGGCGAGGACGGCCCCACGCACCAGCCGATCGAGCAGCTCGCCAGCGCCCGGGCCGTGCCCGGGATCTCCGTGTTCCGCCCCGGCGACGCCAACGAGGTGGCGGAGACCTACCGGGCGATCATGCGCCGGCCCGACCGGCCGGCGGTGATCGTCCTGTCGCGGCAGAATATCCCCACGCTCGACCGCACCGGACTGGAGTCGGCGGCCCTGGGGTCGGCGGCGGGCACCGCCCGCGGCGCCTACGTCCTGCGCGAGGCGGCTGGCGGCCGGCCCGACTGCATCCTGATCGGCACCGGCAGCGAGGTGCAGGTCTGCCTCGACGCGGCGGCGAAGTTGGATCAGGAGGGCGTCCGCGCCCGGGTGGTGAGCATGCCCTGCTGGGACCTGTTCGAGGAGCAGGATGCGGACTACCGGGAGAGCGTGCTGCCGGCGGCGGTCACGGCCCGCGTCGCCTGCGAGGCAGCCTGCGGCTTCGGCTGGGATCGCTGGCTGGGAAGCCGCGGCCGGTTCGTCGGCATGCGCGGCTTCGGTGCCTCGGGACCGGCCCCCGCCCTGTACGCCCACTTCGGCATCACGGCCGACGGCGTCGCTGCCGCGGCACGCGGCTCGATCGCTGCGTCCTGAGCAGGCCGCTTCAGGGCTGATCGTGCGAGTCGCCGATCACCGCATCATCGGGATCGGTGCCCGCCGCCACCCGTCCCTCGTGGTTGCGATACAGATGGTCGTCCTCCACGTGCAGGGCGTGCGGCCGCAGCGTCCTGACGTGCCCGTCCTCGTAGAGCACATGGTGGGTTCCCTGCGGATGGTTGTCGCTGCGCTCGTCGCTGTGGTCGGGGGCGTCGGCCACGAGGGGATGGTGCCCGCGATACGCCGCACGATTCGGCTGCAGGAAGCCGGCGGCGTCGCGATGGCCGAGCGTGTAGCCGTAGTCGCCCCCCATGCTGCGAACCAGTTCGTCGAACCGGGGCGTGCCGACCGCCGCCTTGAGTTCCTCGAGCGAAGGCACCCGGAATCCACCCGCCCGGGAGAGGGACGTGCCGGGACAGAGGACGGTGCCGTCGTCGGCCACGAGCCGCTCCTCGGAGACGAGCGTCGGGGCGTAGAGGCCGGCCCGGGAGAGCGGGCCGCCGTGCGGCGGCGTCGGATAGATGCGGTGCGACTCGGCGTAGCCGTGCAGCGATCCCGACAGCCGCTGCAGGTTCCGCTCCGCACGCCGCTCCCGTGACTCGCCGATCGCGTCGAGGAGCAGCGGGGCCACGAGCACGCAGGCGGCGAGGGCCGTGGCCGCCATGATCGCCCGGTCCACCCAGGCCCGCGGGCCGCGGACGGGCGCATCGTCGGCGGCGGGCGCGAGCCCGCGGGATGACGGCGTCGGCAGCGGCCCCACGTCCGCCCGCCGCCCGGCCGCAGGGGCGACGGGCGCCTGCTGACTGATGAACCGCAGCGTTCGGCCGGCGAGGCCGGGCGGGGCTACGAACGTCTCGCGGGCCCGGTCGAGGGGCTTGATTGCCAGCCGCAGCGTTTCCAGTTCCCGACGCAGCGTGGCCCCCTGTTCCGGCTGCGCCAGGGCGGCCTCCACCCGGCGCATGTCGGCGTCGTCGAGGGCCTCGAACAGGTAACCGATCAGGTCGTCTCGCATGCGCCTTCACTCACTCGGTTCGTGGCCATGGCATCAGCGCGGGGTCGGGGCGTCACGCCCGCCGCGTCCCCAGGACTCGTTCAATTTCAACAGTGCCGCGTGGAGGCGGCTCTTGACCGTGCCCACGGGGATCCCGAGCACGTCCGCCGCCTCGCGGTATTTCATTCCTTGATAGTAGACGAGCATCAACGTTCCCTTCAGCGGCTCGGGCAGGTCGTCCACCGCCGCCCGCACCCAGTCCCGCGATTCCTGGTCCTCCGCCATCACATCGGCCGTGCCCTCCGTGCCAGCGAGCATGTCAACGAGCGTCCCGACGTCGTCTCCCGATCGGCTGTCGAGGCTCACGATCCTGTGTCGCTTGTTGCGCCGCTGGGCATCGATGGCCTGATTGGTGGCGATCGTGTACAGCCAGGGGCGGAACCGGCGGCCAGCCTCGAAATGCTCCTGCTTCAGATGGACCTGGAGAAACGTCGCCTGGAACACATCCTCCGCCATCTCGGCGCTGCCGAGATAGCGGCGGAGGTAACTGAACAGTTCTCCCTCGTAGCGTTGCACGAGCGTCTCGAAGGCAAGCGCATCGCCGCCGACGCGACTGCGGCGCAGCAACTCCTCGTCGGACACCCCGCCGGCCCTGGACTCTCCAGGGGCGGACGCGGCATGCCGCTCCGAACCGCTGCTCGACTCGTGCACATCCATGCTCTGCTACGCCCCTCGGGGGCGGACGGTTCGACGGCTAGGAAAAACGTGGGAAAACCCCGGGCGGCACGCTCCCGCGGAGTATACCCCCAGCGGTCGCCGTGTTTGGGCCGGCCGCCGTTTCAGCGGCGTCGGCCCGTGACCGCGATCTGCGCCGGACTGTGCCGGCCGAAGCAGCGCCGTTTTTGCCGGCGAAATCGGAAAAATCGAACTTCGAACGCGGGGAACCCGAAAACTGACTGATACGTTGTGGCGGCGGAGCGGGCTGGGATATAATTTCCCTGTTCGGCGAAGTTTGGCGGCCGTGAGCCGCGGGCTGGGGCATTCACTCGCCGAACGGGCGACGTTCGTTCCGCTGCGGAGGAGTTCGCCATGGCGAATCGATCGAGGTGTTCGGGACCAGTGACCAGGCGCATGGCGCTGCAGGTCGGGGCCATCGGTGCCACCGGACTGGGTGCTGCCGACCTGTTCCGGATGCGGGCCGAGGCCGCCCTGCCGGGCGTTCCCCAGGACACGGCCGTCATCTATCTCTGGCTTGGAGGCGGCTGCTCGCAACTGGAGACCTGGGACCTGAAGCCCGGTGCCAGCGACGAGGTCCGCGGGAAGTACAAGCCCATCAAGACCTCCGTTCCGGGCCTCGAGATCTGCGAACTGCTCCCCAAGCAGGCCGCGATCGCCGACAAGTTCACCCTCATCCGGACGATGAAGCACCGCTTTTCCGACCATGGCGGCGGATCGAAGCGGGTGATGACCGGCCGCGAGCCGCGCACGCCGACGGGCACCGTGAACGACGCCCCGGCGATCCCGTCCGTGGTCTCGAAGTTCATCGATCGGCACGGGCCGATGCCGCGGAACATCGTCCTCGGCGACCAGGGAGGCACGTCGGCGGACGGCGTCGCGCTCGGGTCGGCCTACCTCAGTGCGGCCCACAATCCTTTCGAAGTCGCCGGCGACCCGTCGGCCAAGAATTTCAAGGTCGACAATATCTCGCTCCGCGAGGGGATGAAGGGACGGCTCGAGGATCGGATGCAGCTCCTCGAGTCGATCGACGCCGTGCGGCGCGAGATCGACCGCACCGGCTCGATGGCGGCGATGGACAGGTTCAACGCCCAAGCCTGCGAGCTGTTCACCTCCAAGGAGATTCGCGACGCCTTCGACGTGTCGCTCGAGCCGCAGGCGGTCCGCGACGCGTACGGGATGCACCCCTGGGGCCAGCGCTGCCTGATGGCCCGCCGGCTCGTCGAGGCGGGGAGCAGTTTCGTCACGGTCCTGATGACCAAGCCCACCGCGGCCCTCCCCGAGAACACCCGGTACGACTGGGACTGCCACGCGATCAACTGCGACCTGTTCACCGACATGGAATACCGGGCCCCGTATTTCGACCAGGCCGTCTCCGCGCTGATCACCGACATCTTCTCCCGCGGTCTCGACAAGAAGATCCTCGTCGTCGTGACCGGTGAGTTCGGCCACACCCCACGGCTCGAATACAAGGACGTCAAGGGGCGGAAGCGGCCGGGGCGCGACCATTGGCCCCACACGTTCTCGCTGCTCGTCTCGGGCGGCGGCCTGAACATGGGGCAGGTCATCGGCGCCACCGATGAGCGGGCCGCCTACCCCAAGGACCGGCCGGTGCTGCCGGAGGAACTGTGGGCCACGGTCTACCGGCACCTCGGCATCGACACGTCGAAGTTCATGCAGGATTTGTCTGGCAGGCCGATCCCGATCCTGCCCGACGCCAGGCCCATCAAAGAACTCTACGGATGACCCACATGGCCGCCCGACTGGTGCGCGTCGCAGGACTCGTGCTCGTCGCCGCCCTGACGGCGCCGGCGACGGCTGCGGATCCCAAGGCAGGTGCGGCGGATCGCGAGCTCGACTTCGCCGGCCGGATTCTTCCGATCCTCACCCGTCATGGCTGCAACGGTGGCGCCTGCCATGGCGCCGGCGGCGGTGCGGGGCAAAACGGCTTCTACCTGTCGCTGTTCGGCTTCGAGCCCGTCAAGGACCACGCCCGAATCACCGAGGCCGCCCGCGGCCGGTTCCTCGATTTCGCCGCCCCCGATGAGAGCCTGCTGCTGCAGAAGCCCAGCGGTGTCTACCCACATGGCGGCGGCATCCGGCTGGCGCGAGACTCGAAGGACTACGCGACGCTGCGGGCATGGATCGCCGCCGGGGCACCGCTCGGCGATCCGCAGCGCTATCGGCTTGCGGCCATCGAAGTCGAGCCGGCCGCCTGCCGGCTTGCGACCGGGGCCGAAGCCCGGCTCACGGTCACGGCCGTGTACGCCGGCGGCCAGCGGGAGGACGTGACGGCGTGGGCCCGGTTCGAATCCAACGACGGCGGCATTGCCGAACTGGAGAAGGGGCATGGGGCCACCGTCAGGGCGGGCAGCCTGCCCGGCGACACGGCGATCGTCGTCCTGTACCGCGACAAGGTGGCGACGGTGCCGATCACGATTCCCCGCGTCGGCCCGGCGGCGCCGGCCTTCCCCGCCGAGTCGAACTTCGTCGATCGCCTCGCCTTCGCGAAGCTCAAGGCGATGAACATCGCCCCCTCGGAGCGCTGCGACGACCCGGCCTTCCTGCGCCGGCTCATGATCGACGTCGCCGGCCGGCTGCCGACCATCGACGAGGCAGCCACATTCCTTGCCGACACGAGCCCCGACAAGCGGGATCAGCTCATCGACCGCGTCCTCGACAGCGGCGACTATGCCACCACCTTCGCCGACAAGTGGGTCGTCCTCCTGCGCAGCAGTCGCGAGTCCGCCGGCCGCACGGCAACGTCCACGATGCACCAGTGGCTCCGCCAGGCGTTCCAGGACAACATGCCCTACGACCAGTTCGTCCGCGAAATCCTCACCGCCACGGGCGCGCCCGGGGAGAGTCCGGCCGTCGGCTGGTGGAGATCGCAGGCGTCGCTCGTCAACGGTGACTTCGCGAACAATGCTGCCGAGCGGGTCAAGGACGCCGCCGAGGATTCCGCGATCCTGTTTCTCGGCCAGCGGTTGGCCTGCGCCAAGTGCCACCAGCATCCCTTCGACCGCTGGAGCCAGGCCGACTACCACGGCTACGCCGCCTTCTTCACGCAGGTCGGCCTCAAGAAGCCGGCGGGCAATTCCCTGGCCCGGATCGTGCATCGCCGCGGCGAGGCGCGGCTCGCGCATCCCTCCACCGGCGAGCAACTCGGGCCGCGGCCCCTCGGCGGCGCGGAACTCCTGGTCACCGCCGACGAGGATCCGCGGGTCAGGCTCGCCGCATGGATGACCGCGGACACGAACCCGTTCTTCGCCAAGGCGATCGTCAACCGGATGTGGGCGCACTTCTTCGGCCGGGGCTTCGTCGATCCCGAGGACGACCTGCGCGAGACGAACCCGCCGTCGAATCCGCAACTCCTCGACGCCCTGGCCGCCGACTTCGTCCGCAGCGGCTACGACCTCAAGCACCTCGTGCGGACGATCTGCCGCTCGACGACCTACCAGCTCTCCTCGACGCCCAACGACTCCAACCGCGACGACACCCGAAACTTCTCCTCGCACCAGCCGCGCCGGCTCAAAGCGGAGATCCTCCTCGATGCGGTCGATACCGTGTGCGGCTCGACCACGGCCTTCCGAGACCAGCCCGCCGCCGCGCGGGCGCTGGAACTGGCCGACAACCTCTCGGGCACGCCGTTCCTCGAGGCCTTCGGCCGCCAACGCGGCGCCGCTGCCTGCGAATGCGGCCGGAATTCCGCCTCACCGAACCTCGGTCAAAGCCTGCAACTGATCAACTCCGACGAGGTGCTGCGCAAGGTCGGGGCCGGCGGCGGCCGGGCGAAGCGGCTCGCCGACAGCAAGGGGCGGCCGGTGGGCGACCGGATCGAGGAGGTGTTTCTCGCCGCCTACGCGCGCCGGCCGACCGGAGCGGAAGCCGACAAGGTCCGCGGCTACCTGGAACGCAAGGAACTGTCCGTGGGCGCCTTCGAGGACCTGCTCTGGGCGGTCATCAACAGCAAGGAATTCCTCTTCACGCGCTGACCCGCGTCCTCCGCTCCCGCCGACTCGCCCCCGTCCCTCCCTTGGAAGCCAGGCCCATGCTCCCGCAGCGGTCGTTCCGGATGTGCATCGCGGCCTGCGCCGCCGCGTGCTTGTTCTTCGCCACGCCCTGCTCCGCACAGCCCCCCAAGTCGCGGCTCCCCAATCCGCGCCTGTTCCGCGTACGTCCGTGCGGCGCCCAGCCCGGCACCACGCTGGACGTCGCCGTCGCCGGGGACGACCTCGACGGCGCCGAGTCGCTGCTCTTCTCCCACCCCGGCATCACGGCCCGGCTCAAGGCGGCCGACGCGCCGGACTGGGGGCGGTCGGCGAGCGGCCCGTTCACGGTCACGGTCGGGCCGGACGTGCCACCGGGCTCCTACGAGGCCCGCGTGGTCGGACGGCTGGGCCTCTCGACCTCCTGGCCCTTCGAGGTCTCGCAGGTCCCGGTCGTGGTCGAGGCAGAGGGCAACGAGTCCCGGGCAGCGGCGATGCCGATCGTCCCGGACACGCTCATCGACGGCGAGATGGCGAAGAACCTGCCAAACTTCTTCCGCTTCACCGCGGGCAAAGGGCAGCGGTTCGTGCTCGCCGTCGAGTCGCGGCTGCTCACCCCCAAGGGGAACCTGCTCGTCCACGTCTCGGGCCCGGGCGGAAAGTTGATCGCCAGCGGCTGCGCCACCCGGCAGCGCGACCCCGTGCTCCCGTTCGTGGCCCAGGATGGCGGAGAGCACCTGATCCAGGTCATCGATTCAGAACTCGATCGGTTCAGGGCCGACGGCCCGTACCGGATGGTACTGAGCACCCGGCCCCTGCTCCTCGGTGTTTGGCCCCCGATGGCCGCCCCGGCCACGTCGGGCAGTTTTCGACTGCTCGGGCACTTGCTGCCGAAGGGGGAGCCGCTGCTGCCGGATCGGCCGGGCCGCTGCCTGGAGGAGATGCCGTGGAAGATCACGGCGCCGTCCGCACCGGATCCGATTGGCCCGGGGACGCCCTTCTCTCCCCGGATGGTCGCGTTCGGCATCGATTCGTTCCCCGTCCGATTGCCCCGCCCCGCCCCGAGCGTTAACGCGGCAGCGGTCGCCTTCGCCGTCGCCACCCCCGTGCTGGAGGCGGAGCCGAACGACGCGCCTGACGCCGCCCAGAAACTTCCCCTCCCCTGCGACGTGGCCGGCCGCTTCGATTCCCCCGGCGACCTGGACTGGTACACCGTCGCCGCCACGAAGGGGGACGTGTTCATGATCGAGGTGTTCGCGGAGCGCATCGGGCAGGTGGCCGACGTGGCCCTGCGGGTCGAGCATGTGTCCCGCGACGCGAAGGGCAAGGAACAGGTGCGGGTCGTGTTCGAGCAGGACGATCCCGTCTACCAATTTTACAATCCGCCGTTCGACGCCGTCTCGAACGATCCCACGGGCGCGTTCACCGCCGACCAGGAGGGCACCTATCGGATCGTCGTGCGGAACCTCGCCGCCCGGACGTATGCCGACTCGGGCGCGATGTATCGGCTCGTGGTCCGGCGGCCGACGCCCGACTTCCGCCTCCTCGCGACCTGCCTCGACCTCTATCCTCACACCGGCGACCGCAACGAACTGGGGCTGTCGGCGCCCGGCATCCCCAGGCTGCGGCGCGGTGGACGGTTTCCGCTGACCGTGCAGTTGTTCCGAAAGGATGGCTTCGACAAGGCGGTCGAGGTCGCCATCGAGGGGCTGCCGGCGGGCGTCTCCTGCCGGCCGGTGACGATCCCGCCGGGCATGTCCCAGACTGCGCTCGTGCTCGAGGCCACCGACAAGGCGGCGCCATCGCAGGGGCCGCTCCGGGTGGTGGGGACCGTGGTCGACGGCGGCACGAGGACACGCCGCGTCGCCGGCTGGGCGACGTCGATCGCCAACAAGCCGACACCGCAAGAAGTCACCCTCGGCCGCATCGTCGACGACATGCCGCTCGACGTGCGGCCGGAAGCGGTGCCGCTGACGATCGCGATGGACGGTGTCCCCCCCGCGACCGCCAGCGTCGGCGCGAAGCTGAAGCTGCCGTTCGTCGTCGAAGCGTCGGGGCCGATCAAGGGCGAGGTCCGGGCCGAACTCCGCGGCCTGTTTCGGATTGCCGACACGATCAGGCCCCCCTTGAAGATGCTCGCCGAGGGGAAGCAGAAGGGGGAACTGGAAATCGCGCTGGACGGGCTGGCGCCGGGAGAATACCAGCTCTATCTCGTCGCCCAGGCGGCGATGATGCAGGTCCGGGATCCGCGCGCCGTCGCCGGGGCGACCGCGGCGAAGGAGGCGGCGGACCAGCGCCTCGCCAAACTGGAAAAGGCCGTCGAGGCGGCCCGCCCGGCCGGGGCCGCCGCCCTGTCGAAGGCCAGTGCGGACCTGGAGGCGCACCGCAAGGGGGAGAAGCAGTTCATGCAGCAGGTCACGGGCGTGCTCAAGGCCAACGAGCCGCAGGCCACCGAGGTGTTCGCCGTCTCGGCCCCCTTCCGCCTCGTCGTCACCAAGGCGGCTCCCCCCGCCAAGGCAGCGGTCCCGGGCCGTCTGCTGCCCATGCTCGCCCAGGCGGCGCTGGCGCTCGCCGTGGCCGACGACAAGCAGCCCGCGGCGGCCGGCAAGGGGGTCGATTACAACCGCGACGTGAAGCCGATCCTCCTCGCCAACTGCGTTGCCTGTCACAACACGTCCGAAAATGAGGCCGGCATCCTGCTCGACAGCCCCGAGGCGATGCTGCGCAAGGGGGACAACGGCCCGGCGATCGTGCCGGGGAAGGCGGAGGAGAGCCTCGCCTTCCTCCTCGCCGCCCACACGCGCGAGCCGGTAATGCCGCCGGACGACAACGACCGGGGGGCCAAGCGGCTCACGCCCCGGGAGCTGGGTCTTCTCCGTGCCTGGATCGACGCCGGTGCCAAGGGCACGGTCGACGGACCGCGGCCCATCGTCTTCCAGCCGCTGCCGGCCCACATCAAACCGGTCTATGCGGCCGCGGTGTCGGCCGACGGCAGGTTCGCGGCCGCCGGGATCGGCAACCGGGTCGTGGTCTACGACGTCATGGCCAAAAAGCCGGTGGCCCGTCTCGTTGATCCCGACCTGCCGCCCCCTCCGGGTGGCTCCCGGTCGGCGGCCCATCGCGATGCAGTTCGCTCCCTGGCGTTCAGCCCCGATGGCACACTGTTGGCCTCCGGTGCAATGCGGACGGTCACGCTCTGGAAGCGATCGGACGCCGCCAAAGGTGGCGATCCGGAGTGGACCGTTGCCCAGCGGATCGGCGGGCCGGCGCGAACCGAGCCGTTCGTTGATCGGGTGCAGGCGCTGGCCTTCAGCCCGGACGGCACGTTGCTCGCAGCCGGGGGCGGCATGCCGACGCAGAGCGGTGAGATCGTGCTCCTGACCGCCGCCACCGGGAGCACGGTGCGCCGGTTCCCCGTGCCGGTCGCTGGCCAGGCCCCGGTGCTCAAGGACGTCGTCCTCTGCCTCGCCTTCTCCCCCGATGGCACGCTGCTGGCGACCGGCGGCGCCGACCGGACGGTCGCGGCCTTTACCGTCTCCAGCGGCGCGAAGGTGCACGCCTTCGACGATCACGCCGGCCGTGTGCTGGGCATCGCCTGGCGCGGCGACGGCAAGCTGCTCGCCTCCGTCGGCGTCGACAGCCAGTGCCGGTTCTGGAAGGTTGGCGACACCTGGGAGCGCGGCGAGACCGTCGGGCTCGCCGGGCGGGAGTCGGTCGGCATCCACGCTCTCGGCGGCGACACGTTCGTCGTGGCCGAGGGTGACGGCAACGTGCGCGGCCGGGGCCTCGGCGAGCAGAAGAACCTGCCCACGTTCAACGGCAAGGTGGAACGCAGCCAGTGCCTCGCCGCGGACCCCACGGGCAAGGTCGTCGCCGTCGGCGGCGCCGACGGCTCGCTGACCATCTGGAACGGCGGCGGCGGCCCGACGAAGCTGGCCGACCCGGGCCCGTGAGCTGGATGTGGCGGTTGCGGCGCGCCGGGGACGCTTCCGCCACACGACGCTGCACCGAGTTGGGCCCGATCGTGTACCGTCTCCCGGATGAAGACGGTCATTTCGACGTCTCCGCCACGGACCACGGGGTTCCTTTTCCGCAGGCATGGAACGCTCTTCTCGCTACCGCTGGGCCGCGCCGGGCGACGTCAACGCCTTCTTCGGACTGGCGCTCGACAACCTCGCCGACCTCGTTCTCGCCGTCTCGCTGCTGGCGACCGTCTTCGACTATCCGCTGCAGTTCGCCCTCTCCCACTTCGTGCCGGGCACGGCGGTCGGCGTCGTCGTCGGTGACCTGCTCTTCACCTGGATGGCGTTCCGTCTCGCCCGACGGACCGGCCGCAGCGACGTCACCGCCATGCCGCTCGGCCTCGACACGCCGAGCACCTTTGGCATGGTGTTCTTCGTGCTCGGCCCCGCTTTCGTCGCCGCCCTCGGCCGTGGCCTGGAACGGGAGGCGGCCGCCCGCCATGCCTGGCACGTCGGCATGTGCGCCATCGTGGCCAGCGGGCTGTTCAAGCTCGCCTGCAGCGTCGCGGCCGGACCGGTCCGCCGGCTCGTTCCCCGCGCCGGCCTGCTCGGCAGCCTGACGGCGATCGCGCTGGTGCTGATCACGTTCCTGCCGCTCCTCAAGGTCTTCGGTTCGCCGCTGGTCGGGGTCGTCGCCCTCGGCGTCACGCTGGCGGCGCTGACCGCACGGATCCCGTTGCCGCTGCGCATCCCCGGGGCTCTCGCCGCCCTGCTCCTCGGCGGGCTGATCCAGGCCGTCGGCACGGCCACGGGCTGGATACCCGTCGGCACCGGGCACGCGGCCTTCGACCCGGCCGCCGCCCTCTGGCCGACCGCTTGGCTCGCGGCCGGTTCGTTCGCCTGGCTGGAGGCGTGGAAGGAGTCGCTCGTCTACCTGCCGATCGTGATCCCGTTCGCGCTCGGCACGGTCGTCGGCGGCATCGACTGCACCGAGAGTGCCGCGGCTGCGGGAGACGAGTACGACACGGGGCGGATCATCGCCGTCGAGGGACTCGCCACGGTCGTCGCCGGCTGCTGCGGCGGTGTGATCCAGACCACGCCCTACATCGGCCATCCGGCCTACAAGGCGATGGGGGGCCGGGCCGCCTACACGCTGGCCACGGCGCTGTTCATCGGCGCGGCCGGACTGACCGGCAGCTTCGCCTACCTGTTCCAGGTGATCCCCGAGCCGGCCATCCTCCCGATCCTCGTGTTCATCGGCCTGGAGATCACGGCGCAGAGTTTTCATGCGACCCCGCAGCGCCACTATCCCGCCGTGGCAATCGCCTGTGTGCCGGCGCTGGCGGCGCTGGTGACGATCCAGGCCGACGAGCTCGTCGCCGCCGGCGCCACGCCCGGGCCGGAACTCGCCGCCAAGCTGCTCACGCTCCGCCAGCTCTCCGGCGGCTTCATCGTCACGAGCCTCGTCTGGGCGGGCATGGTGGCGGCGCTCGTCGACCGGCGGCTCCTGCAGGCCGCCGGCTGGTGCCTGGCCGCAGCCGGGCTCGCCCTGTGCGGCGTGATCCATTCCCCGTTCCCCGACGGCCGGATGTTCCTCCCCTGGTCGATCGGCCCGCTGCCGGCCAACGCCGCGGGCCGCGGCCCGGTCGAGATTGCCGCCGCCTACGCGGTCCTCGCCCTGCTCTTCGCCGGCTGGCAGGTGTGGCTGCGCGGTCGCGCGCGAAACAGCGACGTCACAGGGGATACGCGGTACGTGCCTGAACATCGAACGTGATGCGACTTTGACATGACCTTCCAAGGCTCGCAGGTCGGGGTTACCCATGCCCCATCGCCGGACGTTCGCTCCGGGCATCCATGCCCTTCGCTCGCTCGGACCTGCCTGCGCTTCGGCCTCCAGCCTTCGCTTGTCAGCTCACGCCGGCTCCCGGGGCACGGGCAACCTCTCCCAGTGCCTGGATCGTCATATCGCTGGTGTGATCCTGTATCCGCATGAAACCGCATACGCCCTCTCTGGGATCGTCATAACCATGCCCGTCTGGTCGCAGGTGTATGACCCGCTCGGGTCGCAGGTTCTCTCGACCCTCGTGGCCCTGCTGCCGCTGGTGGTGCTGCTCGGGCTGCTCGCCGGTGCCGGCTTTCCCGCGCTCGAAGCCGCCTGCATCGCCCTGATCGCCAACACCGCACCCGTCGCCTTTGGCGCCCTCGGCACGCCGATCCTCACCCTCGCCAGGGTGACGGGGCTCGACGAGCAGGCGATCTCATCGCTGGCGGGGAGGCAGTTGCCGTTCTTCTCGCTCGTCATCCCCGCCTGGATGGTGGTGGTCATGGCGGGCTGGCAGGGGCTGGCGGGCGTCTGGCCCGCGGTTCTCGTCTGCGGCCTGTCGTTCGCCACGGTGCAGTTCGCGATGGCGAACTTCGTCGGGCCGGCGCTCGTGGACGTCGTTGGCGGCGTCGCCAGCCTCGTCGTCACGGCGGTGTTCCTCCGCATCTGGCGGCCGCGTGAAATCTGGCGGCACGCTGCCATTGCCGAGAACCGGACCATGGCGGCCGACCACGGCGCGGCCGCCGATCACGACCGCGCGCCCGTCGATTCACCGGGGCGGATCGCCTGGGCGTGGATGCCGTGGACATTCCTCTCGATCGCCGTCTTCTTCTGGGGTCTGCCGCCGGTGAAGGCTCGTCTCGATGCCGTGGCGACGCCGGCCGAGATCCGCGTTCCCCGGCTCGACGGCCGGGTGGCGAAGGTGCCGCCGGCGAGCCGCGCGTTGCGGGAAATCGAGCCCGCCGTCTACCGTTTCAACTGGCTCTCGGCGGCCGGCAGCGGAATCCTCGCGGCCGCGCTCGTGTCGATACCCTGGCTCGGCGTCTCCTGGCGCCGGGCGGCGGCGATCGGCCTGGCCACGCTCGTCCGGCTCGGGGAATCACTGGCCACGGTCGCGCTGATGCTGGCCTTGGCGTTCGTCACCCGCTACTCGGGCACCGACGTCACGCTCGGTCTCGCCCTGACACGGACCGGCGCCGCCTACGCATTCTTCGCGCCGCTCCTCGGCTGGCTGGGCGTGGCCCTCACCGGCAGCGACACCTCCAGCAACGCCATGTTCGGCAGCCTGCAGCGGGTCACCGCCGAGCAGCTCGGGCTCGATCCGCTCCTCACCTGCACCGCCAACAGCACCGGTGCCATAGCCCCGGGCCGGCTTCGCGCCCGGCCCCGGCTTGGGCTATGACATGGGGTATGCCGGGGCATGTCTCATTTCGCAAGGGCCTCCACGAGGACGCCGCCGCCACGCTGCTCGGCCTGGCGATCATCGCCCTGGCGCTCGCCGTCACCTGGTCGGCCCGCCCCGCGACCGGCGCGGCCGACCGCGCCGCCCATCCGAAGGGCTGGCCGACGCCGCTGGCCACCACGATCGACCGTCCGCAGACGTGGGCCGATTCGCCCCTCGAGTCGCTGCGCGACAAGCAGGGCCGGAGCGTCGCCGCCGCCGTCGTCATGGGCATGGGCTGGGTGGTGGCGCTGGCGGCCGCCGGCAGCGCCCTCGGGGGGCGGTCCGCGGTCCGCGACCTGCCCGGCCTGTGCGTCGTCGCCGGCCTGACCCTCGTCGCCTGGGGGCTCGCGGCGCACAAGGTGATCCATTACTACAACCTCGAATATCCTCTCTGGGCGCTCGCCTTCGGCCTGCTCGTGAGCAACGTCTTCGGCCTGCCGGGCTGGTTGTCGCGATCGCTGGACGGCGAGTTCCTCATCAAGACCGGTCTCGTCATCTTCGGCGCCGAGGTGCTCTTCTCCCGGCTCCTCGAGCTCGGCCTGCCGGGCATGATGACGTCGTGGCTCGTCACGCCGGTCGTGCTCGTGCTCACCTACCTGGCCGGCGTCCATCTGCTCCGCATCCCGTCGCGTGCGCTGTGCATGGTGATCTCCGCCGACATGTCGGTGTGCGGTGTGTCGGCGGCGATCGCCACCGGCGCCGCCTGCCGGGCGCGGAAGGAGGAACTGTCGCTGGCGATCGGCCTGTCGCTGCTGTTTACCGTGCTGATGATGGTGGCGATGCCGCCGCTGATCCGGCTGCTGGGACTCGATCCGATCGTGGCGGGCGCCTGGATCGGCGGCACGATCGACGCCACCGGCGCGGTGGTGGCGGCGGGCGAGGCGCTCGGCAAGGAGGCCGGCGCGGTGGCCGCCACCGTCAAGATGATCCAGAACTCGATGATCGGCATCATCGCCTTCGCCGTCGCCGTCTACTGGTCTGGCTGGGTCGAGCGGGATTCGAGCGGGCCGCGGACGTCACTGGCGGCGGAGGCCTGGCGCCGGTTCCCGAAGTTCATCCTCGGGTTCCTCGGGGCGTCGCTCGTCTGCTCCTGGCTGTTCTCACGGTCGCCCGAGAGCGGCCTGTGGGTCGACGGCACGATCACCGGGTTCACGTCGCGGCTGCGAGGCTGGCTGTTCTGCGCGGGCTTCGTCTGCATGGGCCTACAGACCAACGTCCGTGAACTGGCCCCGCTGCTGGCCAGCGGCCGGCCGCTCGTGCTCTACGTCGGCGGGCAGCTGCTCAACCTTGCCCTCTCGCTGGCCATGGCGAGCCTGACGTTCGGCTGGCTGTTCCGCAGGGCGCTCGAGCCATGAGCAAGGCCGTCGACAGCCTCGGCCGGCCGCTCGCGGGGGCGGCACTGATCGTGGCCGTGTGGGGCTGGCTGCTGCCGGCGGCGCTGCGCTGCGGTCCGCTGGCCCGCCACGTGGCCAGACTGGAGGCCGGCAGCGTCAACCCGGCAGCCATTTTCTACACCGAACTGGAACGGATCCCCGTGCGGCCGCAATGGCTCGACGAGCGGATCGTCCGCTGGCCGCAAACCACCCGGCAGCCTCGGGACACGGCGGCACCCGAGCGCGGGCGTCACTCCAGTCCGTAGGCGCCGGCCACCGGGATGTCGACGCCCGAGCGGCTGGCGAACTGGGTCCGCGACAGGAACCGCGGCTCCAGGTTGAAGGTCACGCCGACGTTGTTGCGGCTGTAGTCGACGTTGAACCCGAACGTCATCAGGAACGACTCGCCGATCCGCACGAGCTGGAGGTTCTGGCCGATGTTCATCCCCTTGAGGTTCAGGGCCGTGCCGAAGGAGCTCGCCCACTTGGGGCTCATCCGGTAGGTGTAGGAGCCGGCCAGCACGCTGGCATCGATCGGCCCGCCGAACTCGTTGAGGCCGATGAAGAAGCTGCCCCGCGGGGTGCGGTTGAGGAGCGCGCCCACGGTGTACAGCTGCTGCCCGCCGCTGAAGAAATCGACGTCGGCCGTGGACAGGATCGTCGTCCGGTCGCCGACGTGCCAGCGGAAGTCGTACTGCCAGAGGCCGAGCGTCTGGCCGAAGTTCTGCCCCGCGGTGGGGAAGATCTCGCCGTCGATGTCGAGCGTGATCCAGTCGATGATCCGCCGGTTGCCGGCCGGGCCGCGCTTCGTCTGCCAGCGCTGCCGGGCCGCGAGCCGGAAGGCGGTGAGGTCGGCGGCGATCTCGGTCGGTCCGGTCACCCAGCTCGCCATGCCGCGCCGCACGGCGTACGTCCGCGGGTCGTACTTGTTGTCGGGGCCGAAGATGAACGGGGCGGCCAGCGGCGTCGGCTGGCCGGGAATGGCCCCGAAGTCCCAGTAGGGGATGTTCCGCCGGTACTGGTTGATCGCGTCGTCGTCGATCTGGTCGTAGAGCGGGAACTGGTCGATGCTCTGCGTGGCGTTGGCATAGGAGAACTCGGCCTCCCAGACCACCTTGTGGGCCAGGCCGTGCAGGTTCCAGAGCTGGCTCTCGACCGCGTTGTCGGCGGTCCACATCGGCAGGCTCGTGCGGATGCCGACCTGGCCGTAGGCCCGGTCGATCGGGGAGCCGGTGATGTCGGCGCCCCAGTGAGCGAGCTCGCCGAGGGCGTAGGGGACGAGCTTCACCGGCCCGGCCTGGAACGGGAGGTCGAGCTCCTGCCGCGTCGCCAGCCGCTCGCCGATGACGTTGTTTTCGTAGGGGAGCGTCGTCCAGAAGCCGTTGGTCTGGCCCAGCGTCGGGGTCTGCGGCAGGTTCTGGCGGACGTAGGAGATGCCCGAGTGTTCGTACCAGGTGACGGCGTCGCGGAGCAGCGGCTGGCCGAGCCAGTAGTGGTCGAGCCGTGGCCACCACTCGCTCTGCGTGAAGAACGGATCGAGCCGCACGCTCGTCAGCAGCCGCAGTTCCCGATTCTCCACTGGCCGGCGCAGGTCGACCCATGTCCGCTGCTCGTAGCCCTCCTCCCACTCCGCCTCGTAGTACTGTTCGAGGAAGTTCATGTCGCTGATCCAGCCCGCCGTGCCCCGGGCCTGCCAGCCGCCGAAGAAACTCTCGGTCGTGCCGCCGAGATCCTGGCGGTGACGCCAGAACGACCGGCCGCGGAACGTCCGGTCCGGGAAGCCCGGATAGGTCAGGTCCCGCCGATAGAGGCCGACGTTGTCACGGCCCACGTCGCCGACGAACCAGGCGTCGAGGTCGCCGCTCGCCGGCGTGCCGAGGCCGAGGAAGTCAGGCCTGTTGTAGAGCAGCGACGTACCCCCGCCGGGGCCGCGCAGGCTCAGGTAATCGACGTCGAAGTCCCAGTCGACGCCCCGCGGCGGCCGGCGCCAGCCGAAGACCTGGAAGGCGTCCCAGCTCGTCAGCAGCTGCGTGCCGAAGATCCGGTCGTTCTTTACCTGGGCGTTGTTGAGGTAGAAGGTCGGCTTCTGGGCGTTGGTGGCCAGCACCGGCCACCACAGCACCGGCACGCCGCCGAGCGTGACGGTGTTGCCGCGGCTGGTGATCATCTGCTCGTGCTCGATCCGCGGCTCGCCGGTGGCGGGGTCGATCTCCGGCTGGCCGAACGGTCCCGGCACGGGCACCTGCACGTCGGTGAAGTCCATCTCCCGCGAGCGGATCTCCCAGCTCGGCACGCCGAGCCGGCTCGTCGTGGCCCCGGTCTGCGTGGCCACGAACCGGTTGCGGTCGACCTGACGAATGAAGTCGGCCCGCAGCCGGGCCGCGCCGGCGTAGTTGGGAACGGGGGTCAGCACGGTGCCCCCGGTGATCACACCGCGTTCCCCCTGCACGTCGTAGAACATGCTCGCCGCCTCGACGACCCGCTGCCCCTGGCGGAAGATGACGTTGCCTTCCATGTACAGCTCGAGCGGCACCCGCCCATCCTGGGCGCTGCCTCCCGCCAGGTCGGGCTGGGCCGACCCGCGGGTCCAGATCACGAGCCGGTCGGTGGAGATATCGAGCGTGCCCACCGGCTGGTCGGCGACGGCGACGCCGTCGACGACGAGGTTCACGCCCGACGTGATGACGCCGATCCAGCCATCGCCTGCCGGGCTCGGATACCACTTCAGGTCGAGCGGCACGCTCGACCGCGGAAAGGCGCGGAGCCGGCGGCCGCCGCCCGGGGCCGCGACGGCGGGACCGGGCGCTGCCCCGAACTCGCTGAACTGCATCCGTTCGATCGCCGGATCGCCGCCGGCGCCGATCTCCCGGGCCGGAAGCTCGGCCGGTGTCTCGTAGATCGCCGGCCGGCCCGCGGCGGCCACGACGCTCGCGAAGGCAAGCTCCGGATCGTGGCGGATCCAGAACCGTCCGGTCCAGCGCGGCCCGCGCACGACGGCCTCCCCCTGCCCGGCCCCGGTCTTCACGCGCACGTCGCCGGCCATGCGCACGAGCACGGTCCGCGGCGGCGGCGCGCCACCGTCGTCGGCACCGGCCATGCGTCCCGCCGCCTCCTCGACCCAGATGACGGCCTCGTGGCTGGTGGCCTCCGTCGCCCCCTGGACGATGCGCACGCCGCCGGTCAGATGCCAGACGTCGTAGGCGCCCTCGGTCCAGCGGGCGGCCTGCGTCGCCTTCACGACGAGCCGCGCACCGGGATCGGTGGCCGGCACCTCGATCCTTCCCGCCTCGGCGATCGCGGCCGCGATGCCGCGGGCGGGATCCTCGGCGAGGACGCCCTCCGGGCCGGCGGCGCGCAGCGCAGGCGCGACGAGGGCCAGGATGGGGACGAGGACGCACGGCCAAGGACACGATGCCGGTCCAGACCGCCGCCGAGCCGGCGGATCGTGCCGCGACGGCCTGCGCAGCGTCGGTGGGAGGCGGGGGCGGTCGGGCACGCGAAGTCTCGGGCCGAACATGCCGGCGGGCGACCGGCGGGACGAAAGGCGCGGGACTATAGGAGTGGCCGCGCAGGGGGGTCAAGCCGTCACGGCAGCGACGCCAATGGCCGACGGGCACCGGTTCGAGGCCACTTCGGTTAGAATTGCGGCCGACGCGGAGAGTGGGCCGCGCCGATCGATTGCCCTGGTTGCCTGCCCCGAGCGAGTCGCCGCCGTGCCCGGCCTGCCCTCCGATTCCCCGTCCCCCGCGGTCCCGCAGCTTGCCAGCACCCGCCCGTTCGCCCGCCGGGCCTCCGCCTGGCTGATCCGCTGGCGGGTGCCGCTCGCAGCCGTCGCCCTGCTGCTCTGCGTGGCCGCCGTTGAGCGATCGCGGCACCTGCAATTCTCACGGTCGGTCGATGCGATGTTCGACCGCTCCGACCCGGCCCTCGTACCCTACCGACGCCTGGCACGGGCCTTCGGCTCGAACGAGGTCGTGCTGGCGGCCTATGACGATCCGCAGCTGTTCACGGCGCAGGGCATAGCCCGGCTCCGCGGCCTGACCGCGCGGCTCGAGTCGCTACCGGGGGTGGCATCGGCGACCAGTCTGGCGACGCTCATCGGCAACCGGGCCATCGATCTCGAGAACAACCAGCTGGCCCGCAGGTTCGTCGGGCTGATGGAGGGCTATGCCGTGGGAGCGGACCGGCGCACGGCCGGCGTGGTCTGCGTCCTCGAGCCCCCGGCCGCGAACGCGCCGACGCCCCGCGCCCGGGCCGTGTCCCGCGCCGACACGATCGACCGCCTGCGCGACGTCATGGCGGAACTGCCCTCGGGCATGGTGGCCGGAGAGCCGGTGATGCTCCGCGACGGGTTCGCGATGCTTGAGCGCGACGGAAATCTCCTCGGCACCACGAGCGGCCTGCTGGCCGGAGCGGTCCTCCTGCTCGCCTTCCGTAGCCTGCGCTGGCTGGTCATTCCGTTGGCGGTCGTGCTCCTCGCCCTGTGGATGACCCGGGGCGTGCTGGCGGTCGTCGGGCTCCAGTTGACCATGGTTTCCACGATGCTCTCCGCAATGGTGACGGTCGTCGGCATCGCCACCGTGACCCACGTGATCGTGGAGTTCCGCCGGCAGCGCGGGCTCGGCCGCGCCCCCCGCGAGGCGCTGGAGGAAGCGTTGACACTCCTCTTCTGGCCGGTGGTCGGCGCCATCGCCACCGACGTCATCGGCTTCGGCTCGCTGCTCGCCAGCCGCGTCGGGCCGGTGCACGACTTCGGCGTGATGACGGCGATCGGCGCCCTGGCGGTGCTCGCGGCCGCGGTGCTCGTCCTCCCCTGTCTCGCGCTCGCCGGCCGTCGCGACGCCGACCCGCGGATGGCATGGGGAGAGGGGCTGCTCGAGTCCGCGCTCGACCGGCTCGTGGAGCGGATCGTGGCCCGGCCGCTGCCGATCCTCCTCGCCACAACCGCTCTGGTCGGCGTCGCGGTGGCCGGCATGGGGCGGCTCGAGGTGGAGACCGACTTCACGCGCAACTTCCGGGCCTCGAGCCCGATCGTGGCCGCCTACGACATGATCGAGTCACGGCTCGGCGGGGCCGGCGTCTGGGACGTCCTCGTGCCGGTGCCCGCCGAGGGCCGGATCGACGCCCGGGCGCTCGCCAGACTGCTGCGGCTGGAGCAGCGGCTGCGAACCGAGGTGACGACGCCCGCCGACCCGGGGGCCGGACAGCCGGCGCTCGCGCAGCCGGCCCTCACCAAGGTCATGAGCCTCGCCGACGTCCTCGAAGCCGTCTCGCCGGTGCCGGTCGAGCAGCTCGGCGGCAGCGGCATCGGCAACTGGGTCGTGGCCCGCGCGGTCGCGGAGATGCAGGAGCGGATGCCGCAGATGGTCCGGGCCCTGCTCGGCGTGGACCCGGAGGACGGCTCGACCTGGCTCCGGGTGACGCTGCGATCCCGGGAGCGGCAGCCGGCGGCGGCCAAGCGGGCGATCATCGGGCAGGTGCAACGGATCGTGGCCGAGGAGTATCCGGCCGCGGACGGCCAGCCCGGCGGGGAGGTCACCGGCTTCTTCGTGCTCCTCGCCCAGCTCGTCGACCGGATGCTCGCCGACCAGTGGCTGACGTTCGTGATCGCGGCCGTCGGCATCTTCGTCCTCCTCGCCGTCGGCTTTCGCAGCCTGCTCCTCGCCGCCATCGCGCTCGTCCCGAACGCCCTGCCGATCTTCGTCGTCCTCGGGCTGCTCGGATGGACCAGGACCCCGGTGAACATGGGCACGGCGATGATCGCCGCGGTATCGATGGGGCTTTCGGTGGACAGCTCGATCCACTACATCACCGCCTTCCGGCGCCGGCTGGCCGCTGGGGGCACGGCCACCGCCCTCGGGGATGCCCACCAGACGGCGGGGCGGGCGATGGTCTTCTCGACGCTGGCGCTCGTCGTCGGCTTCCTCGCCCTGACGACCAGCGGCTTCATGCCGACCGTCTCCTTTGGCTGGCTCTCCTGCCTGACGCTGGCCGGCGGCCTCCTCGGCAACCTCGTCGTGCTCCCCGTGCTGCTCGCCCTGCTGGCCCGGTGGATCGCCCCACCCTCCTCCTCGGCCGCCCCGGCGGCTACAACATCGCCGTCGTGAGCCTCGTCTTCGTGTCCCCTTCGGAGCCCGTTCCATGAGCCAGGAATTCGCCAAGGCCGGCCGCAGTGCAGGGATCGTCGCTGAACCCGCCGTCCCGCCCCAGGCGGTCGATGCCGAGGCATTGGTCGTGTTCGTGACGGAAGGGGGCACCGGCGCAGGCGTGGCGGCGGCCGTCGACAAGGCGACCGGCGGCCTCGTGTCGCGGGTCGCGGCAAGTGGGGAATTTTCCGGGAAGCGGTACGAGTGCGTGCCGCTGCTGGCGCCCCCCGGCCTCGCGGCCGGCCAGGTGCTGCTCGTGGGGCTCGGCAAACGCGAGCAGGTCGATGCCGGCATCCTCTACCGGGCCGCGGCCATGGCGGCCCGGCACTTGGCAGGGCGGCCCCGGGGCCGGGTCGCGTTCCTCGGTGATGCCGGCTGGTCGGCAACGCTCGCCGAGCAGGCCGTGGCCGGGGCGGCGGTGGGAATGACCGGGCAAGACCTGTATCGTGCCGAGCGGCGCCGGACACCGTTCGGCACGACCGCCTGGGTCGGCCTGGCGCCGACGCTGGTGGCCTCGGGTACGGCGATCGCCGACGGAGTGAACCTCGCTCGCCGGCTGGTCAACATGCCCCCCGACGATCTGTATCCGGAGACGTTCGCCGCCGAGGCGGCGACGATCGCCGGCCGCACCGGCCTGGAGATCGAGATCTGGGACGAGGACCGGCTCCTCGCCGAGCGTTGCCGGGCGATCCTCGCCGTCGGCCGCGGGAGCTCCCGGCCGCCGCGGCTCGTGATCCTCAGGTACCAGGGGAATCGCCAGTCGGCCGCCGCGCTCGACCTCGCCCTCGTCGGCAAGGGGGTGACGTTCGATTCCGGCGGCCTGTCGCTCAAGCCTTCCGAGTCGATGCTGACGATGAAGTGCGATATGGCGGGGGGTGCGGCGGCCCTGGCCGCGGCGGCGACGATCGCCTCCCTCGGGCTGCCGATCAACCTCGTGGCGGCGATCGGGCTGGTGGAGAACATGACCGGTCCGGCGGCCTACAAGCTCGGCGATGTGATCACGGCCCGCAGCGGGACGACGATCGAGGTTCACAACACGGATGCCGAGGGGCGGGTGGTGCTGGCCGACGTCCTCGACGTGGTCCGTGGCTTGCAGCCGCGGCGGATCATCGATGTGGCGACGTTGACGGGCGCCTGCATGGTGGCGCTCGGCCACGACGTTGCGGGGTTGTTCACGAATGACCAGCCGTGGTGTGACGCGGTGGCGGCAGCGGCACGGTCGGTGGGGGAGCCGGTCTGGCAGCTGCCGATGTACGAGGAGTACGACGAGCAGATCAAGAGCGACGTGGCGGACATCAAGAACGTGGGCGACGGCCGGTGGGGGGGTGCGATCACGGCGGCGAAGTTCCTCGAGCGGTTCGTGGGCAAGATTCCCTGGACGCACATCGACATCGCCGGCCCCTCCTTCGCCGAGAAGCCGAAGCCCTGGACGGATGGGGGTGGGACGGGCGCGATGGTGCGCGCGTTCGTGGAACTCGCCCGGAATGCGACCACGAAAGCATGACAGCAAGCAGGAAGTCGGGCGCCGGCGTGGGGGCGGCAAAAGTCTCGTCGCTGAGGCAGGATAGCCTCACGCTCCTCGACCGTTTGCCGACCCCCTCGCCTCCTCAGCACCACCGGGAGCCGGGCTCTGCCCGGCGACCGAAAACCGGAGCAGACGCTATGTCGGCTGCGACGGCGCGAAAATCAGCCGGATGGGGGTGGGACGGGCGCGATGGTGCGCGCGTTCGTGGAACTCGCCCGGAATGCGACCACAAAAGCATGACAGCAAGCAGGAAGTCGGGCGCCGGCGTGGGGGCGGCAAAAGTCTCGTCGCTGAGGCAGGATAGCCTCACGCTCCTCGACCGTTTGCCGACCCCCTCGCCTCCTCAGCACCACCGGGAGCCGGGCTCTGCCCGGCGACCGAAAACCGGAGCAGACGCTATGTCGGCTGCGACGGCGCGAAAATCAGCCGGATGGGGGTGGGACGGGCGCGATGGTGCGCGCGTTCGTGGAACTCGCCCGGAATGCGACCACAAAAGCATGACAGCAAGCAGGAAGTCGGGCGCCGGCGTGGGGGCGGCAAAAGTCTCGTCGCTGAGGCAGGATAGCCTCACGCTCCTCGACCGTTTGCCGACCCCCTCGCCTCCTCAGCACCACCGGGAGCCGGGCTCTGCCCGGCGACCGAAAACCGGAGCAGACGCTATGTCGGCTGCGACGGCGCGAAAATCAGCCGGATGGGGGTGGGACGGGCGCGATGGTGCGCGCGTTCGTGGAACTCGCCCGGAATGCGACCACAAAAGCATGACAGCAAGCAGGAAGTCGGGCGCCGGCGTGGGGGCGGCAAAAGTCTCGTCGCTGAGGCAGGATAGCCTCACGCTCCTCGACCGTTTGCCGACCCCCTCGCCTCCTCAGCACCACCGGGAGCCGGGCTCTGCCCGGCGACCGAAAACCGGAGCAGACGCTATGTCGGCTGCGACGGCGCGACAGCCAGCCAATCGCCCAAGCCGCCGGAAGACGGCAGAAGTCGCGTCGCTGAGGCGAGGATACGCCTCACGCTCCGCGTCCTTCCGCCGATCTCCCGGCTTCGTCAGAGCGCACGTGCAGCACCCCAAGCCGGGCGGTAGCCCGGCGCCGGAGCCGGGCTCCGCCCGGCGACCGCAAGCCGGAGCAGACGCTGTGTCGGCTGCGACGGCGCGAAAGGCAGACGCTGTGTGGGCTGCGACGGCGCGACAGCCAGCCAATCGCCCAAGCCGCCGGAAGACGGCAGAAGTCGCGTCGCTGAGGCGAGTATACGCCTCACGCTCCGCGTCCTTCCGCCGATCTCCCGGCTTCGTCATATCACGCGTGCAGCACCCCAAGCCGGGCGGTAGCCCGGCACCGGAGCCGGGCTCCGCCCGGCGACCGCAAGCCGGAGCAGACGCTGTGTCGGCTGCGACGGCGCGAAAGTCAGACGCTATGTCGGCTGCGACGGCGCGACAGCCAGCCAATCGCCCAAGCCGCCGGAAGACGGCAGAAGTCGCGTCGCTGAGGCGAGGATACGCCTCACGCTCCGCGTCCTTCCGCCGATCTCCCGGCTTCGTCAGAGCGCACGTGCAGCACCCCAAGCCGGGCGGTAGCCCGGCGCCGGAGCCGGGCTCCGCCCGGCGACCGCAAGCCGGAGCAGACGCTGTGTCGGCTGCGACGGCGCGAAAGTCAGACGCTGTGTCGGCTGCGACGGCGCGACAGCCAACGCGCCAGCCAACGCGACAGCCAACGCCATGGCGGAGACGCAATCGCTGCGATGGAAGGATTCCTTCGCTCTCAGTTGCGTCCCGATAAGGGGTTGCCCGTGCCCTGGGAGCCGGCGTTGCTGGCCAGCGCAGCCAGGATGGCGTAGCGCAGCCAGCATCGAGTGAGCGGAGGGCATGAGGCCCGCAGCGAACGTCCGGCGAGCGGGGCACGGGCAGCCCCGTTTCGTCAACGAAGCGCGGCGAACGTCGGGCGACGGGGCTTGGCAGGCCCGAACCGACGCCAGAGCGCCCTTCAGGTCACAAGAGCGTGCCCAGCTCGTCCACGAGCGCGCCGAACCGCGTGAGCGCGATTGCGACTGGCTCCGGCCGCTCCAGATCCACGCCCGCATCGCGGAGCAGGTCGAGCGGCCACTTCGACGAGCCGCCGCGCAGGAAGCCGAGGTAGGCGTCGAGGGCGCCAGGTTCGCCGTCCGCCACCTTCGTCGCCAGCGTGATCGCAGCCGCTAGTCCCGTGGCGTACTTGTAGACGTAGAACGCGTTGTAAAAGTGCGGAATCCGCAGGCACTCGAGCTCCAGTTGCGGATCGACGATGAACCGGGGGCCAAAGTAGGCGTCGAGCAGCTCGCGATACAGGCCGCGGAGCCGCTCCAGAGTCAGCGGCTCCCCCGCCTCCGCCGAGGCGTGGCTGCGCCGCTCGAACTCCGCGAACATCGTCTGCCGGACGATCGTCGCCCGGATCGAATCGATCTCGCGGGAAAGGATCGCCGCCCGGGCCTGGGGCGACTCGGCCCGCCGCAGCAAGAGCCGGGCGAGCAATTGCTCGTTGAACGTGCTCGCCACCTCGGCCACGAAGATCGTATAGCCCGAATACTGGTAGGGCTGCGCCTCGGCCGAGTAGCGGGTGTGCATCGAATGCCCCGCCTCGTGGGCCAGGGTAAAGACGTGCTCAATCACCTCCGGCTGGAAGTTCATGAGGATGTAGGGGTCGGAATCGTAGGTGCCGGAGCTGAACGCCCCCGACTGCTTGCCGGCGTTCGGATAGCGGTCGCACCACCGGCCGCGGAGCCCCTGCTCCAGCCTCCGGCAGTAGTCGCCGCCGAGCGGCGCCAGCGACTCGACCACCACGGCCACCGCCTCGTCCCAGGTGTACCGCTGCTCGAGCTCCGGTACGAGGGGCACGTAGCAGTCGTAGTGGTGGATCTCATCGAGGCCGAGGATCCGCCGCCGCAGGTCGTAGTAGCGGTGCACCGTCGGCAGGTGGGCGCGGACGGCCGCGGTGAGCTGGTCGTAGACCGCCAGCGGCACGTTGTCCTGGAACAGCGCCGCCTCGGCGGCGGTGGGGTAGTTTCGCACCCGGGCGGAGTAGACGTCGCGCTCGACGGAGCCCGAAAGCGTGGCGGCCAGCGTGTTGGCATGGGCCTCGTACTGGGCGTAAAACTGGTGGAACGCGTCCCGGCGCACGGCCGGCACCGTGTCGTGGAGAAGCGTCGTGAACGTGGCGTTGGAGAGCTCGACCGTCTCCCCCTTCCCCGTGGCGATGCTGCCGAACTTCAGGTCGGCGTCGGTGAGCTGGCGAAACACCTTGCCCGCCGTGCCGGCGAACGTCCCCTGCATCGCCAGCAGCCGCTCCTCCGGCTCGGAGAGCGTGTGGGCCCGGGTGCGGACGAGCCGCTCGATGAGCAGCCGGTAGGGGGCGAGCACCGGCAGTTCCACCCAGGCGGCGAGCGCGGCCGGCGGGATCGTCATGATCTCGGGCCGGATGAAGCTTGCCGCCTCGCCGGCCCGCGTGGCGACGTGCTGGAACCGGCCCGCCATCCGCTGCGCCTCGGGGGCGGCCTGGTCCTCGCTGGCCCGGAGGTGGGCGTAGGTGCCGATCCGGTCCCCCGCACGATCGACGGCGAGGTCGTAGGCCAGGCATTCGGCGAGCCGTTCGGCCGACGAGCCGAGCGTGCCGGCAAAGGGGGCGAAGCCGGGTATCAGCTTTTCCCATGCCGCGAGGGCGGATTCCCACTCTGTATCGCCGGCGAACAGGCTCGCCAGGTCCCAGGTGTCGCCGACCGGCACCTCGCTGCGGGCGGGCAGTCTCCTCGTCGTCGCCGTCTCGCCGTCGCTCATCCGTCTCGTCTCCGCAGGCTCACAATCTCCACAGGGCGGTCCCCCAGGCGAGCCCGCCGCCGAATCCGCAGACCACGACCGTGCTGCCGGGCCCGATCAGGCCGCTGCGCCAGGCCTCGTCCATGGCCAGCGGGATCGAGCCACTCGACGTGTTGCCGTAGCGGTCGAGGTTCATGAACACCTTCTCCGGCGCCAGGCCGATCGCCTCCCGCACGCCGTCGACGATCCGGGCGTTGGCCTGGTGCAGGAAGAACATGTCGACGTGCTCGAGCGAAACGCCCGCCCGGTCGACGACCGCGCGGATGTTCTCCTCTGCGAGACGGATCGCCCACTTGAACACTGCCCGGCCGTCCATCTTCAGAAACTGCTCGCGTCGGGAGATGCCCGCCACGGTCACCGGCTGCCGGGAACCGCTCATCGGGCAGTGAAGCAGGCCCGCACCGCGGCCGTCGGAGCCGAGCGCATACGCGAGCAGGCCCCGCTCCCGCCCCGTGGCATCCGCCCCAGCCGGCTCGAGCAGCACCGCGCCGGCGCCGTCGCCGAACAGCGGCCAGGTCTTGACGTCCTCCGGATCGACAATCCGCGAGTTGGTGTCGGCTCCGATCACCAGCGGCCGGCGGCTCGTGCCAGCGGCGAGAAAGTTGGCCGCCGTGACGAGCGCGTAGGCGAAGCCGGCACAGGCGGCAGTCACATCCATCGCCGGAGCGTCGAGGCCGAGCTTCTCCTGCACGATGCAGGCCGTGGACGGGATCGACATGTCGGGCGTGAACGTGCCGAGGATGAGCAGGTCGACGTCGGCCGCCGCCGCTCCGGCCTGCTCGATCGCCCCCCGGCCCGCCGCGGCCGCCAGGTCGCTCGTCGCCACGTCCGGGGCCGCATGCCGCCGTTCGTGGATCCCGGACCGGGCCACGATCCATTCCGGGTCGCAGCCGAGCCGGGCCAGATCGGCGTTGGTCACCACCTGCGGCGGAACGGCCGACCCGATGCCGACCAGGCGAAATCCCACGGCGCGGCCGAATCGAGACGGCCGCGGCATCGTGAGGATTTCGGACATCGGGGACGGCCGGGGAACGAGCCTGTTGACCCGAGCATGGTACGCGTCACGGGCCGGGGCGCGAAGTGAACAGGCATCATGCGGCGGCTACTTCGCCGCCTCCGGCGCGGCGGAGGCGTCGGGCTTCCCGGCGTCGGGCTTCTTCGTCACCACGCCCGCACGGCCGATATGCATCTTCGCGTACTCGGCATCGGAGACGATGTAATACCAGTCTGCGAACCGGCCGTTCAGTTCCTTGACCCGTTTCTGGGCGGCCTTTACCTTGCCGTCGTAATCCTCCTCGCGGCGCCGATTCTCCCGCTCCACGCGGCGCCGCTCCTCGAGCGCCGCCTGGGCCTTGGCCTCGGCCTCGTCGGCCGCCTTCAGTTTGTCGGCGCCGTCCCCTTCCTTCTTCGCGCCGTCCTCCGCGGCCGACTTCTCGTCGGGCTTCGGCTCAGCAGCCACCGCGGGCACCTCCGGCAGCGGATCGAGCTTCGGCTTCTCGATCAGCCCCTCGTTGAACCGGGCGCTGACGAACAGGAAGCGGCCGGTCTTTTCCGCCGGCGCGGTGCCCGCGTCTCCGTCCTGCTTGTCCTTCGCATCGTCGCCGTCCACGCTCGTGCCGTTGCCGAAGCGGAGGACGTATTCCACGCCGTCGTCGAGGCCGACGATCGTCTCGCCGCCGCTGGAGAGGATGTCTGCATTCCCCTGGATGGCGTAGAAGCCGCGCTGGGCGAGCGACCGCACCGCGGCCCTGTCGCCGATGAAGGACTCGGCGGCCTTGAGGTCGCCGCTCAGGCCGGCCGGCTTCCTGCGCACGTCGATGATCTTCAGGTCACCGAGCGCGTTCCGTAGGTCGGTGAGCTTGTTCGATGCCAGCTCCTCATCCGCGGCCAGCGCGTCGTCGACCGGTTTTCCCTGCTTGTCAAAGCCCTGCATCTTCAGGACCGACCACTTCGACTCCTTGGTGTCGAAGGCCAGGTCGATCAGGCTTTTGCGATCCGGTTCGAGCACCGGCTGGCCACTCTGCTCGTCGAACGCGAGGTTGTAGTTCGAGTCGTCGAGCGTCAGGCGTCGGATCGC
The DNA here is from genome assembly GCA_014192425.1 of Planctomycetia bacterium. NCBI lineage: Bacteria > Pseudomonadati > Planctomycetota > Planctomycetia > Planctomycetia bacterium. The sequence goes on from BJHK01000012.1 coordinate 89,619, forward strand.
CCACGGCGTGAGCTTGAGCAGGTCTTTCTCGATCCAGTCCCCGAAGCTGGTGGAGAACTTGCCGAGGTCCAACTCCATCCGGTACACGGGATCCTGCCCCGAGCGGCGCACGTAGCGGAGCGCCTTACCGCCTCCGGCAGGCCGCCCCGGCTGGGCGATCTCTTTGCCCACGATCAGCCGGGCGAGCTTGTTGCCCGAGGCATCACGAATTTCGACCAGCCGGCCGACGCCGGTGCTGCCGACCCGCACCTTCTCGGGATCGGGCTCGAGCACGCCATACAGTTCGTGGTCACCCGGACTGTTGCTGACCACGTCGAGCACCGGACGGTCGATGAGCTCGGTGGCGGCGGCAGCGAGTTGGTCCTTGGCGTCAGCGGGATAGTTCTCGTTCGCCGGCAAGACCCACACGCCGTCGGTCTGGGCGACCTTGAACGACTTGAGGGTCGCCAAAGCGTCGTCGAACGAGACGATCTCCAGGCTCGCCGCCTTGGCGGCGTCGGTCATCTCGGGGAACAGGATCCTGTCCTTCTCCTCCTTCACCTGCACCACCGGCGGCCGCGGCTGCACGGCCGCGCCGAGGAGCAGGACGCCCACGCCACCGAGCAGGAACAGGGCCGTCCTGGCGATCGCCGCCGACGACCGGCTCGCGCCGCGGTCTGCGGAGTGATGTGACTGCGCGTTCATGTCGCTTGACTCCCCTTCACCTGAGCCTGGATTTCGCCACGCCCTCGCGCTCCCGTGCGCGGCGGCGGAAGTAGACGAAGAAACCGACCACGAGCGGCGGGATCGGCGGCAGCAGCACGGCGAGCCACTTCTGCCTGTCCTGCTCGCGTCGCACCGTCGCCTCGAGCCCGCGCTCGACCACGCCGACGTCCCGGTCGCGCTTGAGCCGCAACTGCTCGATCTTGGTGTCGAGCTTCCGCTGTTCGAGCCGCTGCTGGCTGGCGAGCTGCTGGACCGCCCGCATCGCCGCCTGCGGGTCGGCGTTCTCGGCGTTCCGCAGGTCATTGATCTTCTTCTCGAACTCGCCGATCTTCGCCTGCATCGCCGCACTGGCCTCCTGCTCCGCCTGCTCGGCGATCGACACGAACTTGTTCCGCTCCGCCTCGGCCTCCGCCCTGGCGGAAGCGACGGCCTCCTCGATCCGCTCCAGCGTCCGGTGCTTCGGCTTCCGCTTGCGGATCTCGACGAATTGGTCGTCGCCGGCGAGCGTGTCGAGGACGTTGAGCACGAACGTCACATTGTCGAAGTCGAACCCGAACATGTCGTCGCCCCGGGTCCGCAGCCCGAAGAACACGGCCGAGAGCAGGTCGATGTCGGCCACGACCACCGCCCGGACCGGCTTGGCGTCGGCGCCGCCGTCAGGCTTGCGGTCGACGGCCACCGCCAGCACGAACGGCTCCGTCCCCGGCTTCTCGAACGCCCGGAGCATGCGCGTGTCCTGCCGTTGCAGCGCCTGCTCCGCCTTGTCGAAGTCGATCGTGCCCGCCCTGGCGCCGGTGCGGACCAGCGGCGACCACGCCACCTCCGCCCCCCCCTCCTTCACCAGGCTGCCCGGGAAGGGAAACAGCACCTCCTGCAGCCCGGCCACGGCCGGCTGCTTGGCGTTGAAGCCCCCCTGGCCGTCGGCGCCGAGGCTGGCGTCGATGAACACGAACTCGTTCTCGAGCGTCAGTTTCGGGTGCGGGTTGTAGTCCTGGTAGACGATCGACGGTGCGGCGCCCATCTGACCCATCGCTGGCCGGCCGGCCCCGCTGGCCAGCCGCACGCCGAGGGCCTGCCAGAGCTGGCCCAGATCACCCTTGGGCTGCCCCTGCGGGCCGCCGAACATCGCCCCCATCGGCCCCATCGGGCTGCGGCGCGGCTGCGACGTCCCGGGCACGCCGGGCATCATCACCGGAAATGGATCCTCGAAGATCGCCACCGGCTGCCCCGCACGCACGGCGGCCACGAGGTTCGGCATCTGCTCCGGACCGAGCGACGACGGCTGCACAACCAGGAGCACGTCATACGTCTCCTTGATCGGCGCCGAGGCGTCTACCTGGACCACGTCGTACTGCTTCTCCAACTCCTCCACGAGCGGCTGCCGGGGCCGGGGCTGGCCGCTCATCATGTCGAAGCCGCCGAACAGGTCGGCGTCGGTGGTCACGAGGCCGAGCCGCTTCCGCTTCTGCTGGGCCACCGTGCTGATCGAGCGGATGAGCTCGTATTCCACCGGGGTGCCGCGGTCGAAGAACGGCACCACGACCTTCTCCAGACCGCTCGTGAAGGCACAGCCGAGAAAGATCTCCTCGTCGTTGCGGTACGTGCCACGGACCCGTGACACCACCCGTTGCGGCTCGATGCCGAACTGGGTGCTCGCCAGCGCCGCCGCGTCGGTCCGCGGCTCGGTCTCGATCACCTCGACGTTCACCTTGCCCCGGCCGAGCTGCTTGAACTGCCGCAGCATCGACAGCAGGTTGAGGCGAACCTGGGCGTATTCCTCGGGGACGGTCGGGCTGACGTACGCCTTGATGTCGATCGGCCGCTCCAGCCGGGCGAGCAGCGTCCGCGTGTCGGGGGCGAGCGAACTGATCTGCTCCGCCGACAGGTCGGCCCGAAGGTCGAAGGCCCGGAAGAAGAGCACCGCTCCGATCGCCGCCGCGGCGATGCCGAGCGTGCGGGCGAGATAGTGCAGCCCCATGCCGCCGGCCTCGCGCCGGCCGGTCCAGTGCCGCCGGCCGATGAGAACCATCGCCGCATACAGACAGACAGCGACGATACCGAGGAAGTAAGCGATCGACGACAGGCTGACCGCGCCGCGGCCGAAGTCCACGAAGTGCTCCACCAGGCTCCAGCCCCGGACCTTCTCCGCCAGCCGCGGCCCCATCACGGCGCTCGCCTGGTGGGCCAGCGCCAGCGGCGCGTTCAAGAGCAGACCGAGGACGAAGCCAACCGTGAGGTTGTTGGTGAGGAAGCTGGCCACCATGCCGACGGCGACCATCGCCAGGCCGGTGAACCAGTAGCCGAGATAGTTGGCGAGGAACAGGCCGCCGTCCGGCGAACCCCAGAGGAGCAGGAAGATCAGGTTGCAGATCGCGGAAAACAAAAGCGCGACCGTAAAGATGCCGACGGCGGCCAGATACTTGCCGAACACCACCTCCCAATCACTCGCCGGGATCGTCAGCAGCAGCTCGTCGGTCCCCTGCCGGCGCTCCTCGGCCCAGACGCTCATCGTGATCGCGGGGATGAACACGAGGAGGATGTACGGCAGGTAACGGTTGAGCTGGTCGAGGTTGGCGAGGTTGGAGCTGAAGAACTCCGGCGGCCAGAAGGCGGCCAGCGACCCGAGCAGGACGAACACGCAGATGAAGACGTAGCCCGTCGGGTTGGAGAAATAGGCGACGAAATTCCGCTTGAACACGGCATCCAGAACGTGCCACTTCATGCTTTCATGTCCTCCGTTGTCCGTGCCGCCGCCCTGCCACCGGGCTGCTGTCCTGCCCCGCTGCGGGACGGCATGAGTTGTCTCGCTGTGGCTCTCGCTGCGCTCGATCCAGCACGCTCGCCATCCTCACGCCGATCCCTCCGCTGCGCAATCCGACAGACGCCTCCCCATGCCGCTGCGGGACGGCATGAGTCGCCTCGCTGTGTCTCTCGCTGCGCTCGATCCAGCACGCTCGCCATCCTCACGCCGATCCCTCCGCTGCGCGGTCCGTTCGCCGCGACCGTGTCATGACTGTCGGTCATGATCATGCCGACCGCGTCAGTTCGTGGAACCGGTCGTCGAGCGACCGCCCCTCACGACGCAGGTCGGCGGGCGGGCCGTCGAACCGCAGCCGGCCGTCGGCGATGAGGATCACGCGGTCGGCCAGCGCCTCGACTTCTTGAAGGATGTGGGTCGAGAGCAAGATCGTCTTCTGTTCGCCGAGGCGGCGAATGGTCTCGCGAACCTCGCGGATCTGGTTGGGATCGAGGCCGCTCGTCGGCTCGTCGAGGATCAGCACGTCGGGTTCGTGGAGCAGCACCTGGGCCATGCCGACACGCTGCCGGTAGCCCTTGGAAAGCTTGCCGATGGCCTTGCCGATCACGCTCCCCAGTTCGCACTGCCGGATCACCTTCTCGACCCGCTCGCGCTTCCGCTCCCGCGACATCCCCCGGGCGTCGGCGAAGAACTCGAGCAGGCTGCGCGGCGTCATGTCGGGATAGAGCGGCCCGTTCTCCGGCAGGTAGCCGAGCCGCTCGGCACCCGCCAGCCGGTCCGTGGCCATGTCGTGGCCGGCGATCCTCGCCCGGCCCGACGACGGGGCGAGATACCCGGTGAGGATCTTCATCGTCGTGCTCTTGCCGGCGCCGTTGGGGCCGAGGAAGGCGACGATCTCGCCGCGGGGAATGCGAAACGACACGTCCTCGATGGCGATGAATTCGCCGTAATACTTGCAGAGCCGGTCAGCCTCGATCATGGCCGCGGACGGATGACTCACTGCCGTCATGGTGTTCAGACGCTGGAGGGGAGGCGGGCGGGAAGCCGAACCGCTGAATGATAGCCGCGGCAGCGGCGACCATGCAAACCCCCCGGCCCGGTTGGCGCGAGGCCGCCGAACGCTATTCGCGGAACTCGGTATCCACGGCCTGCGTCCGGTAGAGCGGCGCATGGCGGTAGTAGACCTCGAGGATCAATGTCGCCAGCGACGTGGTGTAGAGCCGGCCGGCATGGCCAACGTGGCCGCCCGACACACCGACGTACCAACTGCCCGCCTCGTGGCCGTTCTTGGCCTGCGTGGAGAGCAGCAAGGCCTTCATCTTGTTGTTCCAGGCGATCCACGCATCCCCCTCCATGTGATGCATCACCTGCGTGGCGTAATAGTCGAAGTAAAGATCCGTGTTGGGGCCCTTGTCGGAGAGTGTCTTCACACCCCGCTGCAGCGACGGGTGGTCTTTCTTCCAGCCCAGATACATCCGGCAGAGCAGACCCACGGCCGTCGTCCCGGCGCCCGGGGCCGCGGGCGAGGTGTAGCCATAGCCCGCCCCGCTGTCCGACGACACCGAGTCGAGGAAATCGGAGGCCTTCTTGATCGTCAGCGGCCTGACCTGCAGGTAGCCCATGTGCCCGCTCTTCAGCGCCATGACCTGCCAGCCGACAGCCGACGTGTCGCCAGGCTGCTTGGGCTTATACCGCCAGCCTCCGCCGACCGGATCCTGGGCGTCCATGATGAAGTCGAGCGCGTACTGCGCAGGTTGCCTCAGAGCGTCGTCCTGCGACATGGCGAAGGCCTCCGCGAGCACGATGCCGCATAGCCCTTGCACGTAAAGGCCGTGGCCATCGATTTCGTACATCTGGCCTTGCTGCGCCATCGACTGCGCGGCGAGCACTTTCAGGCCGGCCTTGATCTGCGACTTGTACGGACCCTCCATGTGCGTGTAGCCACGGCCGAGAAACGGCAACAGGGCCAAGCCGGTGGCTCCGAACCGGTCCCCATAGTTGCCTGGATTCGCGCACTTCCCATTGCAGTTCGGACACTTGCCATGGTCGAAACTCCACGACCCATCGGGCATCTGGTGCTCGGCCAGCCACTTGAGCGCCGCATCCACGGCCGCTTCCGTGTCGGCACCGCCGCCGCCCCCCGCCGCCGCCTTGCCAGGATTCTTCCGCCCGCCGAGACCCGTGCTCGTGCCTCCTGCGGCGCCGATGCTCGAGAGGATGTCGCTCGCCGGAGCGGTCTGATCGCCGAAGTCGGTAACCTCGAGCGCCAGGGGCGCCGCCTCCAGGTCGCTCGCGTCAGACGCTACCTCCACGTTCGGGATCACCACGTCCGTCGTCGCCACCTCCGTCGTCGTCTCCACGTCCTGCTCCGGATTCGGCGTCTCGTCCTTGAAATCCTCCACCGGCACATCCGACTCCGGACCCATCGACACAATCTCACGCGGCTTCGGCTTCTCGTCCGGCTTGTTCACGATCAACGCCAGCATCAACAGGAGCACGATGTGGACCAGCATGCTCACCGCCCATGCCGGCGCCTGCTTGAGCATCGCCGACGTGTCGACGAAGCCCCCCCCCTCCTCCTCCTCGGCCGGCTCGGCACCCCCCGCCGGTTTCAACGGCGGCTTCGCCAGCGGAACCCGCTGACCGGCCTGCGGCTGGCCGGCCGGGGGCTTCGGACGCGCACCGGGCTTCGGGTTCGGCACGGGGTCGGTCGTTTTCGACATCGGTCAATCCTCCTGGAAGCGCAAAGGCTCGGCTGCGGAATCACCCGCGGAACTGGTCGTCCGCGGCCTGCGTGCGGTGGAGCGGGGCGTAACGAGCGAGCGTATCAAAGCGAGTATATCAATAGGAGGCTCAACAGAGACCTCGGGAATCACACACACCCCTCCCTAAGGAGGGGCTACCTTAGGGTGTCGACCTCTCAATCATAACCGGGAACGTGAGATCGATCACCCGGCCTCTTTTCCTTCGTGCGCGGCCCGTCAGACTATTCCTGGCGTCGTTCGCCCCCGCTTTTTCGGCAGGGAAACGGGCCGTTCTGGCCTTGCCGTTCCCGGGCGGATAGGATCGCTCCGCCGTGGCCGGGTCACCGAAACGCTGCGGCCTCCGCAGCCTCAGGACGACAGGACGATGGCCAAGGGCAAGAAGAAACTCGAAGTGGTTCACCTCGTGTGCGAGGAGACCGGTGATCAAAACTACACGCTGCGCCGGAAGACCGGTGGCGAGAAGTTGAAGGTCAAGAAGTACTCGCCGCGGCTCCGTAAGCACACCGTGCACAACGAGAAGCGCAAGTAGCGAGCCGCGGCCTCAGCCCACCTCGGCAAGGATCGCGCCCAGGGCGGGATCATCGCCTGCAGCCACGCACGCCACCCGGTCGGCGCGGCGGCGGATCGCGGGCTCCACGTCGGCGGCATTTTCGACGAGCAGCAACCGGCAGTCCGCGGGCCGCGAGAACGTGGCCGTCCCGGGCCGGCAGACGATGTCGATCTCGCACGGCTGCCGCGGCCCGACCAGCGGACAGTCGGCGAGGAGGCGGGCCACGGCCCGCCCACCCGCGGTGGCGTCGACATCACCGGGCAGCCCCCAGGTCACGGCCCGGGCCGGCCGCTCTTCCAGCCCATGGCGACAGGCCGTTAACCGGCCGCGCCGGCCGAAGTACGCGACGTTCGGCCCGTCCCGCCAGCGCCGCGCCGCGGTCGGGTCGGTGGGATGCCAAATATGCAGCGAGCATGTCGCGTCGAGGATCGACTCCAGCCGCACGCCCGCGGCCCTGAGCCGGAGCCCGAGATCGTCGTCCTCCTGTCCCCAGCCCACGAACCGTTCGTCGAAGCCGTTGACGCGCACGAAGTCCTCCCGCCAGATGCCGAAGTCGCCCCCCGCCAGCCGCGGCTTCGTCGGGTGACGAGCCGCATTGTGCCACCAGGCCTTGCGGTGCCGCCGCGCCAGCGACCGCCGCTCCACCTCCGGCACGAGCGGCGCCAGGTCGGCCAGCGGCAGGTTCTCCGGCACGAGCAGATCGCTCGCCTGACGCGAGAGGCGGGCGCAGAAGCCGATGAGCGCGGTGCCATGCCGCCGCCGGGCGACGTGTGCGGCCACGTGCCCCGGCGGCAGCATGCAGTCCCCGTCGAGAAACAGCAGATACCGGCCGCGGGCCAGCCGCGCCGCGGCGTTGCGGAGCCGGGCCACGCGGAAGCCGTCGTGCGGCTGCGAGGTGAACCGCACCGACAGCGGCAGCGTGGCCGCCAGCCGGTCGACCAGTTCCGCCGTCCCGTCGTCTGATCCGTCGTCCGCAACCACCACCTCCAGCGACTGCCCGGCGGGCTGCTGGAGCGCGATCGACTCCAGCACGAGCGCCAGGTGCCGCGGCTTGCGATACGTATTGACCAGCACCGAGACGTCGACGTCGATGCCGGTCGGCCCGGGCTCGATCATGGCAGCAGCCTCCGCACCACGGCATCGCCGCTGGCCGCCGCGCGGACCGTCGCGGCATGCCGCATGGCGGACTCACGATAATGGGGGAAGTGGCGAACGACCTCGCTCAGCGCGGCCGCCGCGTCGTCGGCGGCGGCGATCACGGCCCCGACAGCCCCCGCCGGTACGGGTCCGGCGGCGGCCAGCCGGCGGACGACGATCGCCTCCACGGCGGCCGAGCCCCCCCCGACCTCGACCCGACAACGCGCACGCGGCGGAGCGGCGCGCGGAAAGATCGCGCAGGCCGCCTCCCCGCTGCCATCGGCTGCGAGCATCGTCGCCGGCAGCCGGTCGGACGACGCGACGGCCACGCGAACGGGCGGCTCCTCGCTGCCAGCGCCCGCCCGCCAGTGGATCGCCACCGCGATGATCTCCTGCCGCCCCGCGTCCGCGGCCCGCGGGGCCGCGGCCGACATGTCGATGGCGAGCGACCGTCCGCCGCCGAGCCGCGGCCCGGCGATCAGTCGCTCGTCGAGGACCTCGGCCCGCGCGGCCGCTGCGCCGGCATGCCGGCGCAGCGGCTCCGCGAACTGGCGGGCCATCCAGCCCCCACCGGTGACGATCGGCACCACGCCGCCGGCCAGCGACTCGAGCACGATGCCGGAACAGCGCACGCGATACCGCTCCTGATCGTAGGGCAGCAGCATGATATCGGTGTCCGCGAGGGCCCGGGCGTAGGCCGCCTCGTCGAGCGGACCGGGCAGGAGATCGACCGGCCCGCCGGCCGCGGCCTGTCGCGTCAGCACCGCCAGAGCGCGGCTCACCGCGCGGTGCTCCGCCGCCCGCGAGCGGACGTCGAAGCCGAGGTTCGTCTGCACCGCGAACCGCACGCCGGCGAGGAGCGGATCGGCGAGCGCCGCCGACACGATCGCGGGCAGCGCCTGCGAACCCTTCTCCGGCCGCGCATCGCCGAGGCAGGAGACACGCAGTCCGCCCCGGTGCCGGTGGTCACCGCCGGCACCGACCAGCGCTGACTGGATCGGATAGGGCAGCACGCCGACCGGCCCGCCGACGAGCCGCGCGTGCTGCGCGGCGAGTTCCTCGGTGGTCGCGTGGAGCTGCAGCTCCGGTACCGTCGCCCGGGCGGCGCGGAGCAGATCCCGGGCCCAGGCCAGCCGGCTGTCCTGCCGGTCGTAGTCGGCCACGAAGCCGCGGTAGACCGGAAAGTGGACGAGCGCGTGCCAGCCGATTCCGGGCGCCGGCCGGGCGCCGGCGATGGCCCGGGCGAGCCCCGCGATCTCCAGTTCCGACGCGGTGGCAAGAAGGACAACATCCCCGGACCGCAGTTCCGCCAGCGCCGGCGCCAGGTCGCGGGCGAACGTCGCGATCCGCTCCTCGCGCCGGCGGGCGCGGTGCCGCGACTCCCATGGCGGCCGCGGCAGCCAGCCGCTCCGGCCGCGCCCGTCGAGCCGGTCGAGGCTGCCCGCGATCGTGTACTTGGAGTAGCCGCTGTTGGTGAACGTCGGCCGCACGGGGCAATCCGCGGCCTCCAGCCCGGCCGCGCAGGCTCGATTGCCGAGCAGGCGGCAGTCGCAGTCGGCCCGCCGCGCCGCTGCCAGCACTTCCGCCGCGTAGTGCAGCGGATGCGACCCGGCCGACATCAGGCAGGGGTCGACGAGCATGAACTGGCGCCGGCCCGCCGCGGTCATCGGTGCACCCCGACATCACCGGCGATCGCGCGATCGATGGCCGCGCCGATGTCGTCGCCGCCGCTGATCATCTCGAGCGCGATCTCGAGGGCCACCACGGGCAGTCCCGCCAGTTCGTCGCACCGAATTTTGACGAGGTCCTTGAGCGTGGTCACGATCAGGTCGCAGCCCGCATCGCGGCCGGCCGCGGCCACCTCCTCCAGATCCTGGTCGGCGTAGGCGTGGTGGTCGGCGAACCAGCGGCACCCCGCGATTGACGGTCCGAGCGTGCCCAGCGTCCGGCGGAACGCGGCGGGATTGCCGATGCCCGCGGCGGCGAAGACCCGCTGCCCGCGCAGGTCCGCCAGGGGCAGCGTCGGCCCGGAGAACCGGCGCAGCCGTGCCGGCCTGTGCACGGCCTCCGCCCACGCCGGCGGCGGCGCCCCGCAGGCCCGCTCCACCGTCGCACGGATCTGCCGGCGGCGGTCCTCGTCCACGGCATCGGCTCGGGTGAGCACGACGACGCCGGCCCGCGCGAGCCCGGCGACCGGCTCGCGCAGCAGGCCGCGGGGAAAGAGCAAGTCGCACCCGAACGGATCGGTGGCGTCGATGGCGACGATGTCGAGATCGCGGGCCAACCGCCGATGCTGGAAGCCGTCGTCGAGCACGACGACGTCGGCGCCGCGGGCGACCGCCCGGGCCGCGGCCGCGGGCCGGTCGCGGTCGGCCTGATGCATGACGTCGGGGAGCAGGACCGCGAGTTCGGCCGCCTCGTCGCTGGTCTCACCGGGCCGGGCCGCGTAGCCGCGGCTGACGATCGCCGGCCGGCGGCCGGCGGCCCGCATCCGGGCGGCGATCCAGGCGACGATGGGCGTCTTGCCCGTGCCCCCGAGCGTCAGGTTGCCCACCGACACCACCGGCACGCCGGCGGCGACCGACCGCAGCAGTCCGTGATCGTAGGCGGCATTGCGGGCCAGCACGGCGAGGCCGTACGGCACGGCCAGGCCGCCGAGCAGCAGCCGGCCCGCGGCGGGAAAGAGGCCGCTGGACGAACCGTCGACGAGACGGCGAAAGGTCGCGGCGTCGGGAAGAATCGCCATGCCACACCGGTCCGGAGACGAGTCGCGCCGACCCGGCGGGCCGGGCGGACTGCTCCGCGGAGCATGGGGGAAACGCCCCTGTTTTCCAAGTGGGCTTTCGGGCCGCGTCATTCCGCACCCCGGCTGCAGCCCGAGACGGGGCGGCGGGGTCGTTCTGCCGATATACTTCTGAGAAGGTGGGCGTCCGGGTCGGGAACAAGCGGCGTTCGGCCGCCGGATTCCGGCTGGCCTCCGGTCCGGCCGTGGCAGGGAGCAGATCGATGGCAACGGCACTCGAACCCGCGCCGGTCGGCGAAGACGCCCTGGCGGTCGCCACGTGGGCCGAGTCCGGCGACCGCGAGAGCAAGGCCGACCGGTACCTCGCCGACCGCCTCGCGGCAGCGAGCGCCGACTTCAAGGGCGTTGCGGTCACGACGTTCTTCCTCGGCGCATCGGTGGCGGCACTGCTCTGGCTGGCGTTCGGCGTGACGCTCGAGCACTGGCTGGTTCCTGGCGGCCTGCCCACCTGGGCCCGCTGGGCGTGGCTGGCGACGGCGCTGCTCGCCGGCCTGGCGGCCGCGATCCGCTGGCTCCTGCCGCTGGCCCGGTACCGCGTGAACCTCGTCTACGCGGCCCGCGCGATCGAGCAGGATCATCCCGAGTTCCACAATGACATCGTCAATGCCGTGCTCGTCAAGGCACGGCCCGATGGCGTCCACAGCCGCGTGGTGCGGTCGCTCGAGCGTCGCGCCGCGACCGGGCTGACGGGCGTGCCCACCGAGGGCGTGATCGACCGCACCCCCGCCCTGCGCTTGGCCATCGGGCTTGCCATCCTCGTCGCGATTGCCAGTCTGTACGAGGTCACGGGACCGAAGAGCCTGCTCGCGACGGCGGCACGCCTCGTCGCCCCGTGGGCCGGCATCGCGGCACCGTCGCGGGTCCGGGTGGAGCCGCCGCGGCTCCGCTGGCGGACCCCTGGGGAACAACAGGCTGACGGCGGCGAGGTGGCCGGGAAAGTGGCGAAAGATGCCGCCCGCACGCTCCCGGTGATCGACGGCACGGCGACGCTCGTCCGTGGCCGACAGCTCCTGGTCTCGACCGCGATTCGCGGACTGGCGCGAAACGACAAGCCGTCGATCGTCGTCACGCCCCTCACCGATGCCGGCGAGGTGGACCACGCGGTCCCGCCATGGCGTGCCCCTCTGGCCACGATCGGCGCCGATGGCCGTCACGTGGCGACCCTGCTCGACGCGACCCGCGGCCTCGACCGCTCCGTCGAGCTCGTCATCATCGCCGGCGACGCGCGGACCACACCGTTGCGGATCGCCGTCGTCGATGCCCCGACGCTGCTCGTCCGTGAGGTGCGCTACGACTATCCCGACTACACACAGCTCGAGGACGAGACGGTCCCCTGGCAGGGTGACCTGAAGGGCGTCGAGGGAACGCGGGTGACGCTGGTCGCCGAGAGCAACCGTCCGCTCGAGGCGGCCTGGGTCGATCTCGGATGCGACGGCAAGTCCGAGCTGCGGCTGCGGACATCGACCCAGGACCTGGCCCGGGCGACGGGCAGTTTCATGCTCCGGCTCAATCGCGAGCGCAGCGGCGCCGAGCATGCCAGCTACCGCCTCATGTTCCAGCCTCAGGCCGCGACCGCGGCGCAGCGGGAGGAGGCGATCGCCGAGAACGTGGAGCACCGCATCGAGGTCCTGCCCGACCTTGCGCCGGAAGTGGCGATCGTCGACCCGCAGGAGCAGGTCATGACCGTGCCGCCGTCGGCACCGGTGGGCATCAGGATCCGGGCGATCGATCCCGACTTCGGCCTGACCCGGGTCGGCATCGAGACGCGGCTCAAGGGGGGCGCTGCCGCGCCGGAGACGGCGCTGTTTCGCGGGCTGAGCCGGGAAGCGGTCTCGGCCGTGGCGACGATCGTTCCCGAGAAGGCGGGCGCGATGGCGGGCAGCGTGCTGGAGTATCGGGCCTTCGCGATCGACAACCGGCCGGAGCAGCCCAACTCGACGTTCACCGAATGGCGGGCACTGAAGATCGATGACCAGGCGCCGCCGCGACCGGAGCCGAAGCAGCCCCCCCCCGATGCCCGCGGAGGTGATGCAGCCGCAGCGGGCGCGGACCAGCCACCCTCCGGCGATCCGGGCACGGGCAAGGAGCCGTCACCAGCGGAGGCACCCCGCAAGCCCGGTGTCGCGGAACCGGGGCAAGCCGGCGCGAACGAGGGTCGAGCCGGTGACACGCCACCCGCCGACAACACGGGCAGCAGCGACCCGAAGCCGCGGCCGGAGAACGGCCGTGACCAACCGACGAAGCCGCAGCAACCCGGCAACGCCGGCGGCCAAACCGCGCCGGCGACGAATCCGGCCGCCGCGCAAGCCGGCAAGCAGCCAGGCGGCGGCGACACGCAGCCCAAGGATCCGCGATCGGGTGAACCGCAACCGGGCAGCCAGTCGGGGAGTGCCGACGGGCAGCAGCCGAAAAACGGTGAGCAGGGGCAGGCCGGCAAGCAGCCAGGCACGCAGCAACCGAGCGGCAAGCCGCAGGATGGGGCGGGTGATTCCGGTGGTGCGGGATCCCAGGGGTCTGGTTCAGAGGCCGGCGGCAGCGACGCGGGTGGCAAAGCCGGCCGGGGAAGTGGGCAGCAGGGCAGCCAGTCCGGCAAGACGGGAGACGCGTCCGGGAAAGCCTCGGGCAATCAGCCCGGACAGGGCTCGCAAGGACAGTCCGGTCAGGGCTCGGGAAGCCAGTCCGGGCAGGGCGGACAGACTCCAGGCAGTGAAAAAGGCCAGGGCAACGAAACATCTCCTTCGAGTTCAGGTGATACCTCCCCAAAGAGTGGCAGCGGTGGGAAATCTTCCAGCCCGAAGCAGCCCGGAGTTGCCGCGGACGGTACCGACGATGGAACTGCGATGGAACGGATTCTCGAACACCAGCAGTCTGAGAAAGGCACAGCAGGCCAGCAGGGTGCGGGCCAGCAGGGTGCAGGTCAGCAAGGTGCAGGACAGCAAGGTGCAGGACAGCAAGGTGCAGGTCAGCAAGGTGCGGGCCAGCAAGGTGCGGGCCAGCAAGGTGCGGGCCAGCAAGGTGCGGGCCAGCAAGGTGCGGGCCAGCAAGGTGCGGGCCAGCAAGGTGCAGGACAGCAAGGTGCAGGTCAGCAAGGTGCAGGTCAGCAAGGTGCGGGTCAGCAAGGTGCAGGTCAGCAAGGTGCAGGTCAGCAAGGTGCAGGTCAGCAAGGTGCAGGTCAGCAAGGTGCAGGTCAGCAAGGTGCAGGTCAGCAAGGTGCAGGTCAGCAAGGTGCAGGTCAGC
>BJHK01000013.1 GCA_014192425.1 Planctomycetia bacterium
AACATCGTTCTGAACCGCTGTTTCCGGCCTCCAGGTTTTTCTGGCGTGCCGCCGGCTTTCTGGGACTTTCGGCCGCAGTCATCGGCCTGGCTCTCGGCATCGGGGTATTGGGCTACCACTACCTCGGCGGGCTGCCTTGGTTCGACGCTCTTGTGAACGCCTCGATGATCCTCGGGGGAATGGGACCGGTCGACCTGATCACGAGTCATGCAGGCAAGCTCTTCGTTTCGGCCTCCGCCCTTTTCTCTGGGCTGCTGTTCATCGGGGCCGCATCCCTCGTGATGACACCCTTCGTGCACCGCATCATGCACAAAATGCACATCGAGGACGATTGACTGACACCAAGCCGCCTGCGGTTCGGGGTGGCGGGATGGAATGCTCCGGAGCAAGGGGTAGGCTGACCACCGCGCCAGGGAGATCCCAGGTTCGACGGGAGCAAGACAGGGCATCATCGATCCTCCACGAAGATCGCAGCCCGACCGATCGCCGAAGTACTTTCGGAGCCCTCACGGACGCGACTGCCCAATCGTGCCAGGCTGCCCATCGTGGCGCAATCGCCATGCGGCTTTCCTGCACGTTTTTCCCTGCCGCGGGAGTCGTTTTGACACGGCCTCGCCCCTCCCATAGCCTCTTCGCAGAATTCCAGCGACGCACTGCCGTGCGTGAACAAGGGCACTGGTCTTTTACGGTCAGTGCCTCGTGCATGCTGGAAGGTTTTCTCATGCGACTCGCTTCTTCGGCCGCGCTCTTCACCTGGAAAGGTGCCGTCCCGAAATCCCCGTGGGCACTCGGCTTGGCGCTCGCCGGGTTGCTTGTCGTGGGATTGCCCACACGGTCTGTCCGTGCCGACACGATCCTCAACAGCGGCACGACGACGGTCAGCACCGGGACGTTCTTCGGCCCGAACCTTTACGTCGCAACGACTGGCACCGCCACGCTCAACGTGACAGGCGGAAGCGCGGATGCCGTGAACGGCTACGTTGGCCATGGTGCCGGCAGCAGTGGCACCGTGATGGTCTCGGGCGGCACGTGGACGAACATGCAGACCTACGTGGGGTATGACGGCACCGGCGTTCTCAGCGTGGCCGGAGGAAATGTCACCAACACAGGCTACGGCTACGTGGGCTATGGGGCCGGCAGCAGCGGCACCGCGACGGTCTCGAGCGGCACGTGGACGAACACCAGCGAACTGTTCGTCGGCTTCAGAGGCACCGGCGCCGTTCAGGTGACCGGAGGCACCCTCGTCAGCATCGCCGACAGCACGCTGGGCGCGATCGGAGGCAGTCGCGGCACCGTGGATGTCAGCAGCGGCGGCTGGCAGATTGGCGGCATGCTGACGATCGGCAATGCGGGCACCGGCGTACTGAACATCTCAGGTGGCAGCGTCAGCAACATCTCCGGCAACAGCATGTTGGGCACGAACGGCGGTGGCGGCACGGTGACGGTCTCGGGCGGCGTCTGGCAGGGTGGCGGGATGTCTATCGGCGAAAACGGCAGCGGCACGCTGCTGGTATCCGGCGGCGTCGTCGAATCCTCGGGGGCGACTCTTGGCGTCCAGTACGGCAGCAGCGGCACGGCGACAATCAGCAGCGGCACGTGGATGAACTACGCTCCGCTCATTGTCGGCGGCACCGGCTCCGGAGTGCTCAACGTGAACGGCGGCTACGTTGGAAACTCCAACGGCATCATCGCCCGAGAGTCCGGCAGTGTCGGCAGCGTGACGGTGAGCAGCGGAACATGGGCCAACTCATCGACACTCGACGTGGGTGGGTTTGGCAACGGCACCCTGACCGTCACCGGTGGCAGCGTGACCAGCGCCGATCTGCACGTTGGAGCAGTTGGGAGTGCGACCGGCACGCTGGCCATCTCGGCCGGTAGCATCGCGAATACGAATGCTACCCTCGGCTCCAGTGCCGGAACCCTCGGCAGGGCGACCGTCACGGGTGGCACGTGGGCCAGTAGCGGCAATCTCACCGTCGGCGATAGCGGCACCGCCACGCTCACCATGTCGGGCGGACTCGTGACCGTTGGCGGCACGCTCGCGCAGGGCACCTTCGGCACCATCAACCTCAATTCCGGCGGCACGCTCCAGATCGGCGTCGGTGGCACGACCGGCATGCTCGGTGTGTCGACGCTCACGAACAACGGCACGCTCATCTTCAATCGCTCCGATGCTTCCACCTACTCGGGCATCATCAGCGGCACGGGCACAGTCACGAAGCAGGGCGGCGGCGCGCTGACTCTCGACAACGCCAACTCCTACGCTGGCGTCACCGCGATCGCCGGCGGCGTGCTGGCCCTCTCGGGAACGGGCTCAATCGGCACCGGCGGCCTGAATCTTGGTCATGGCGGCGGGTTTGACCTGACCGCCCTCGCGTCGGGCACCTACTCGCTGCCCTCGACCGGAGACTTGATCGGGTCAGGAACGCTCTCGGGGAACGGGCACACACTGGCCGTTCTGGGGTCGTTTCTGCCGGGCAACAGCCCCGGCACGGTGACGCTCGGCTCCGGCTTCACGCTCGACCTTGTGCAGTCGGGGACGAGCCTCTTCGAGATCACGAGCCCGCTTTACACGCCCGGCACGTTTGACCTCGTGAATGGAGACGGCAGCGTGACCTTTGGCGGCGTGCTCAAACTCGCCTTCAGCGGCGGGAACTACGCCGACGGCACGAGTGTGCTGGAGATCTTCGCCAACACCGGCGGCTTCTCCGGAAACTTCAGTTCGGTGGTCTGGAGTGGCCTTGTGGAAGGCCAGTCGGCGAGCTTCGACGCCAGCACGGGCTTTGTCTCGATCACTGCCGTCCCCGAGCCCTCCACCTACGCCATGGCTCTCGCCGGTCTGGCCTACGGTGGGTTCTCGATGTGGCGACGGCGGCGGCGCAAGCGGGCCTGACCAGAGCCATTGCCCGCTTCGTTCGCGACGAGCGTATCGAGCATCGGGGTGACGTCGTCCATCTGCCGCCAGAAGGCCTCGCCGTGTCAGTCCGCCGGTCGGGCGAACCCGGGTGTCCTCGTGGTGTCTTCGTGGTGTCTTGGTTCAGCGTGAACTGGAATCGCGTGGACTGGACAGAGGCGATCCGAGTGCGGCTCCATGCCGCTGGAGTCGTGGCCTCCGGCCGCGAAGGTGTATCGCAAAGACACCGATCCCGGAGGGAAGTTCGCGCCGTGCCGTAGAGGAGCATCGATCACGAGCGCTGGCTTGGACGGCCCCGTGTGTCTGGCCTGGGTGAGGGTATCAGGTCCAGTTCGGCCCGCCGCGGGAGCCGCTTGATCGCCGCCTGCCGCTTCAAGGCCCGGGCCTTGGTCGGCAGGGGCTCCTCGTAAGCCAGTTCACCGGGGAGCCGGCTTGTGGTGTATCTGGAGGCCGTGCCGGCGGCATGGGCCTTCAGCCGCTTGGGCAGGTCGTTCGTGATGCCCGTGTAGAGAGAACCGTCGCGGCAACGCAGCAGGGTGTCATTTCCCGCTCGTCTACCTGCGCTGCCTGCAATATCCCTTCGAGCCCTCTCCTGGCGATGTGTTCTCGAGGTCCACGTCGTTGTAACTGTGCCTGGTTCCCCAGCCGAAGATCCTCTCGAACCAAGGCAGCAGCCAGTTGCTCTCGAGCAACTTCTGAAAATAGACCTCGTGCTCCTTCTCCTTGATCCCCATCTCGTACAGATCCCTGTCGTAAGCCGTGATCCCCAGGTCGTTGAAGTAGCGCATCATGATGAAATACTCGCAGACGTTCCCGCTCTCCAGTCGCCCGGCAAAGTAGTAGGGCATGAACCAGCCGATGACGTGGCAGCCCAGGGCAAGCACCTTGCCGATGATGTGATACTTGATCTCGTTGGAGCGTGAGGGCTTGATCCCGCACTGCTGCATGATCGAGAGGACCACCGCGCGGTGATGCCACTCGTCGTTCTCGATCTGCTTGATGGCCCGCTTCTCGTCGGGATTCCGCACCGATCCCGCGTGGCCGATGTAGGCAAAGGCCGCCGCCTTCTCGGCGGAGTAGGCCATCTGCAGGAGCTTGACGAGCCGGGGATGGTCGATGGTCGGTGGTGTGCTCACGACAGTTCTCTCAGCGCGGTGTCGGCGGCAGGGGGGCAGCGATCATTTGGCGAGCACGATGATCGCAGATCCGATGAAAACGAACACGCCGCCAAGCACCACCTGCGGGTGCAACTGGCCCTTGAAGAGCAGGACCGAGAACAGGGCAACGAAGAGCGGGTAGGAGATCTCCAGTACCGCCGACTTGCCCGCCCCGAGGAGCTGGATCGACCCGAGGATGGAGAGAGCTGCCGCCGTCGCCGTGATGAGCGTCAGGCCGACCAACGGAAGACTCGCCTTGGCCGTGTCGAACGAGAACAGGGCGGCCGGCGCGGTGCCCTGGATGAGCATGATCAGGCCAGCCACGAGCACGCCACACAGACAGTGCAGGAAATACAGCTTGAAGATCGACAGGCTCGCCAAGACCCGTTCGTCGAGGCAGTAGGTCAGGCCCCACAGGACCGATGCCAGGACAGCCAGGATGAGACCCAGGGAGTTCATAAAGTGCTTTCTGGTTTCTGCGCCGGCGACGGATCCGCGCGGGCTCACGGCCCCTCGCGCGTTACCGACTACCCGCCGCGGCTATTTCTTCGCTCGGATCACCTTCACCCACTCGACCTGCATCCGGAACCGGCCCGGCTGCTTGTCGCTGAGCATGAAGCCCAGCCCGTTGACCTGGTCCGGCTCGACCGGCCCCATGCCCTGGACCCGCCTGCCGAACGCCGTGGGGATCAAGTCTGCAAGCGGGATCTCGACCTCGGTCCACTGGTCCTGCACGGTCGGCAGCGGGGCCCGGTACGAGAACGCCATGCGCCGGCTCTTCGTGTAGATGTTGAGCACGTACTCGCGCCCGTCACCCTTCACCCGGACGACGAGCGTGTCGCCGGCTGTGATGCCGAGTGCCGTGGGTGTGGTTCGGACCGACGCGAAGCCACCGTTGTTCTCCAGCGACAGCGTGCCGAAGAACTCCAGGGTCTTGTCTGCGGTGAGCCTGAACCGGCCGTCCGAAACGCCGCCCATCACGCCGTCATTCACGGCCTGCCACTGTTCGGCGGCCGCGGGGCCGGCGAAGTCCAGCAGCGGCGTGAGGGCCCGTTCCGTGACCGCCTGCATGAGCAGCAGGGACAGCAGCAGGGGGAGTGTGATCGCTTTCATGGTTGAGTCCTTTTATGAATCCTACGCCCGGAGCGATCTGGGGAGGAGTGTCCGCCCACGTCAGCGGCTCTTGCGGCCCCCGTAGAAGAGTTCGAACAGGCGGCCGCGCACGGTGTGCTGCAACAATCCCGGGCCGGTAAAGAGCTCGTCTCGCGAATCGAACACGCCGGGCTCCCCGACCACGTACCCCCGCTAGTCGCAGCCGCCCGCCCCGCACCCCGCGGTCGTGCCAGCCGATCGGCTCACGCCCACGCGCGTGGGTACACTGAAACCGCGAACGTGACATTCACCCTCCGGCCCCGGCGGTCATGAAGTCTCTCACCGAGTATCTGTCGTTCAATCTCCCGACGCGGATGGCCTTTCTCAACATCACGCCCCAGATCGAGGCGCTCGTGGCCCGGTCCGGCATCCAGGAGGGACTGTGCCTCGTCAATGCGATGCACATCACGGCCAGCGTGTTCATCAACGACGATGAGTCCGGCCTTCATGAAGACTATGCCCGCTGGCTGGAGAAACTTGCCCCCTTCGACGCCGACCCGACGGTGTATCGGCACAACCGAACCGGTGAGGACAACGCCGATGCGCACCTCAAACGGCAGGTGATGGGGCGTGAGGTCGTGGTGGCCGTCACCGCCGGCAAACTCGACTTCGGTCCCTGGGAGCAGATGTTCTACGGTGAGTTCGACGGCCGCCGCCCGAAGCGCGTGCTGGTGAAGGTGATCGGCGAGTAGCAGGGCGCGTGCTGGGGCGTGCGGCAGACTAGATTCGCGGCACGGCGCGGGCGACCGCCTTCATGATCGCCGCCGGGATGTCGGGGAGCGGCACCGACTGGTCGACCACGCCGAGCTCGACGGCGGCCCGGGGCATTCCGTAAACCACGCAGGTCGAAGCGTGCTCGGCGATCGTCACGCCCCCGGCCCGCTGGATGGCCTGCATGCCCAGCGCGCCGTCGCTTCCCATGCCGGTGAGCAACGCGGCCACGGCATGCGGGCCGGCCGCCTCCGCCGCCGAGCGGAAGAGCACGTCGACGGCCGGTCGGCAGTGGTGGATGGGGGGCGTCTTGAGGAGCTTCGCGCGGTATGCCCCGCCGACGAACTCGACGGCGAGGTGGGAATCGCCGGGGGCGATCACGCACGTGCCGGACCGGAGGATGCCGCCGTTCGTGGCCTCGCGGACCTCGAGGCCGCAGAGAGCGTCGAGCCGCTCCGCCACGACCCGGGAGAAGTAGGCCGAGATGTGCTGCACCACCGCGATCGGCGGCACGACCTGCGGGAATCGTGGCAGAAGCCGGCGCAGCGCCTCGACGCCACCCGTCGAGCCGCCGATGACGATCATCTGCCGGCTGTCGAGCGGCCCGCCGGGGGCGGCCAGCGCGGCCGTGGCCGCCCCCGGCTCGGGCTGCTGCCCGCGGCCCACGTCGGCCGCCGCCGCAGCCTTGACATGGAAGGCGAGCCGGTCGGCGAGCCCGCCGATCGACATCGTGCCGTCGGGCTTGGCGAGCACGTCCACCGCACCGGCCTCGATGGCGTCCATGGCAGCCTGCGAGCCCTGCTGGGCCAGTGAACTGACGACGACCACGGGCAGCGGATGATGTTTCATCAGGATGCGCAGGAACGTGAGGCCGTCCATGCGCGGCATCTCGAGGTCGAGCGTGAGCACGTCGGGTGCGAGCTGCTCGATCTTCTCGCGGGCCACGTAGGGGTCACAGGCGGAGCCCACGACCTCGATCTCCGGATCGCGGCCGAGGGCCTCGGTGATGGCGTGGCGGACGAGCGCCGAGTCGTCGACGACGAGGACGCGGATCCGGCGGCGGGGCTGGGTGTTCATGGTGTCGTGCTTCGCCTCACGCCGGCCGCCGGTAGACGCCCGGCCGCCTGGTTTCGAAACGGTGGGAGAGGCCGAGCAGGCTCTCGGCATGCCCCACGAACAGGTAGCCGCCCGGGGCGAGCTGGTCGAACAGCCGCCCGACGAGCTCCTGCCGCGACTCGACGTCGAAGTAGATCATGACGTTGCGGCAGAACACCACGTCGAGTCCGCGCGGCAGCGGATAGGCGGGCTGGAAGAGGTTGACGTGCTCCACCCGCACGTGTCGGCGGATCTCGGGCTTGAGCCGCACGCATCCTTCCCGGCGGCCGAAGCCCTTGCGGAAGTAGCGGGGCAGCAGGCCGGGATCCGGCAGCCGCGCCTTGTCGGCGTCGTAGATGCCGAGCCGGCAGCGGTCGAGCATGCGTTGGGAGATGTCGGAGGCGTGCACCTCCCAGGCGCAGCCCGGCTGCCGGCGGGCCTGCTCCGCCATCACGATGGCCAGCGAATAGGGCTCCTCGCCAGAGGCCGCCGCGGCCGACCAGAGCCGAAGCGGCCGGGAGGCCGCGATCGCCCGGGCGGCCAGCGCGGGGAGAAGCTCGCGGGCGAGGATCTCGAAGTGGGCCGGCTCGCGGAAGAACTGCGTGTGGTTGGTGGTGATCAGGTCGATGAGGGTGCCGATCTCGTCCTCGGCGCCGGGACCGCGGAGCAGGTCGCAGTAGTCGGCGAACGATCGGCAGCCGCGGTTCTCGAGGTGGCGGGCCAGCCGGCTGGCGACGAGGGACCGCTTGTCGACGCCGAGCCGGATGCGGCTCCGGTCATAGATGAGCCCCGCCAGGAAGGCGAAGGTCGCGGCCGGGAGTTCCGCCTCGGAGAGTGGCATGGCGTCGTCGTCGGATCGCCCCGGCCCCGGACGGGGCGCGGGAGCCGGTCAGAAGTCCTTGAAGTTCCGCTCCTCGGCATCGGCGGCCGAGTCGCCGGGCATCGGGATGCGGGGGGGGGCAGTTTGGTGGACGGGACGGGCCGCGACGGCGGGTCGCCGGCGCGGGGCGGGGCGTGGCCCGACGCCGGGGCGCTGGGCCGCGGCCGGCGGCCTTGCCCGCGCCGCACCGGGCTGCTTCTGGGCCGCCGCGGAGACGAGCGACCGCAGCCACTCGACGTGATCCCGCATAGACTGCGCCTGGCTGGTGAGCTCGGCGGCGGCGCTGGCGCCCTCCGCGGCCCGGGCCGCGTTGTCCTGGGTGACCTTGTCGAGGTCGGCCATGGCGGAGCCGATCTGGCCGATGCCCTGCGCCTGCTCGCGGGCGGCAGTGGCGATCTCGGCCACCAGCGTGTCGGCCGCCGTGATCGTGGTCGCGATCTCGTCGAGCGAGTCGCCGACGCGGGCGCAGCGCTCGCCGCCGAGGCGGCTGCTGGCGATCGCGGCCTCGATCTTGGCGGCGGTCTCGCGGGCGGCCGCCGCGCTCCGCTGGGCCAGCGACCGGACCTCGTCGGCCACGACCGCGAAGCCGGCCCCGGCCGCGCCGGCCCGGGCCGCCTCGACGGCGGCGTTGAGCGCCAGGATGTTGGTCTGGAAGGCGATCTCGTCGATGCCCTTGACGATCTTCGCCACCTCGGCGCTCGAGTCCTCGATGGCCCGCATGGCGGCGTTCATGTCGACCATCGTGCGGGCGCCGGTCTCGGCCGCGGAGCGGGCCCGCTCCGCCAAATCCTTGGCCTGGGCGGCGTTGCCCGCCGTGCTGCGGATCATCGCCGACATCTGCTCCAGCGCGGTGCTCGTCTCGGCGACGCTCGAGCCCTGCGCGCCGCAGCCGGCGGCCACGGTCTGGCTGATCGTGGCCAGTTGCCCCGACGCCGTGGCGGCCTGGCCCGCGTTCTCCCCGAGGGTGGTGGAGATCGTCCGCAGGACGCGCGTGGTCGAGCGGATCACGACCGTGCCGAGGAGCAGTCCGAGCAGCGACGCCGCGCCGATCATCGCGCCGATGACGAAGCCGCTGGTTCGCACCGAGTTGCCGGCGGCCGCCAGCGCGCGGTCGGCCAGCCGCACGTTGTGGTCGATGTCGGCCTTGAACAGATCGACAGAGGCCCGGGCGGCTTTCTCCACGTCGCCGCGCATCTTCGCCAGGGCTGCCCCGTCGTCGCCGGCGGCGACGAGGTCGAGCGTCTGCCGGGCCGCGCCGAGGAACGTGTCGCGGGCGACCCGCGCGGCGCCGAAGATCCGGCCATCCTCCTCGTCGCTGATGAACTTCAGGTATTCATCGCACAGCGCGGCGCCGTCGGCCGTCGCCCGGTCGAACGTGGCCCGGGCGGCCGTCGCGCCGGAGTCGTCCGCGGCGGCGGCGGCGAGCAGGGCGGACTGGACGGACGTCAGTGCCGCGGAGTTGCTCTCGATGATCCGGCTGAGCGTGACCACGGATGGGAGCGAGTTGCTCGAGATCGTGACCACGTGCCGGTTGATGCCGGCGATCCGCCACAGCGACACGACCCCGAGCAGGACGCCGACGAGCACGAGGGCGGCGAGGCCGAGGGCGATGCGGCGCGGGATGGTGAGCGTGTTCATGGAAGGTTTCTCAGGCGGGCTCGCGGTCGGCCCGGGCAAAGGCTTCGAGGTCGATCAGCGTGGTGACGCCGCCGTCTCGGCGCGCCATGCCGGTGATGAATCGCGTGTCGACGACGCTGCCGAAGTCGGGAGGGGGCACGAGGTCCTCCGCGGCATACGCGGCGACCTCCTCGACGCCGTCGACGATCACGCCGTAGGGACGGGTGCCGCCGGCGGCGGCCGCGACCTGCATCACGACGATGCAGGACCGGTCGTGATCGACCACGTCGGAGAGCCCGAGGCGGATGCGGAGATCGACGACGGGAATCACCCGGCCCCTGAGGTTGATAACGCCGCGCACGTGCGGCGGCATCGAGGCCACGGGCGTGATCGGACAGAGCCGGATGATCTCGCGCACCGCCAGCACAGGGACGGCGTACGACTCGCGGCCGAGCGTGAACGCGAGGTACTTTCCCGGCAGGGCGGTCGACGGGGAGGCGGGCAGGGGAGGGGATGGCGCGTCCATGATGGTCGATCGGGTTCTGGGGTTCTCAGGCGGCGGAGCCCGCAGCGGCCGGCCTGAGGCGGACGAGGGCGTTGGTGTCGAGAATCAGGCCGACGCGGCCATCGCCGAGGATGGCGGCGCCGGCGAAGCCGCGGCGGCCGGCGAACGTCTCGCCGAGGCTCTTGATGACGACTTCTTGCTTGCCCAGCAGGTCGTCGACGAGCAGGCCGCGGCACTCCTGCCCCGCCTCCACGACGACGACGATGCCGTCGGCCGGCGTGGTCGCACGCGTCGCCACCCCGACATGGGGCCCGAGCCTGAGCAGGGGGACGAGCCGGCCGCGGACGTTCACCAGTTCCCCCCGGCCCTGCACGGTCGAGACGTCGGCGGGCAGCGGGCGGAGCGACTCGCGGACGGAGAGCGTGGGGACGACGAACCGCTGCTCGCCGACGGCCACGATCAGGCCCTCGATGATCGCCAGCGTCAGCGGCATGAAGATCGTGAACGTCGTGCCGCCCCCGACCGTGGACTCGATCTCGATCTTGCCGCGGATGCCCTCGATGTTGCGCCGCACGACGTCCATGCCCACGCCGCGGCCCGAGAGTCCCGTCACCTGCTCGGCCATGGAGAAGCCGGCGGCGAAGATCAGCTCGAGGGTGTCGCGGTCATCGAGGACGGCATCGACGCCCAGCAGGCCGCGTTCCACGGCCTTGGCCCGGATTCTCGCGGGGTCGAGGCCGCGGCCGTCGTCGGCGATGCGAACGACCACGAATCCCCCCTGGTGAAAGGCCGACAGGCGGATCGTGCCGGCGCGGGGCTTGCCGGCCGCCGCCCGGACCGCCGGCGGCTCGATGCCGTGATCGATCGCATTGCGGATCATGTGCACGAGCGGATCGCCGATCTGCTCGATGACGGTGCGGTCAAGCTCGGTCTCCTCGCCGTCGAGCACGAGCTTCACGTCCTTGCCGAGTTCCGCGGCGGCGTCCCGCACGAGGCGTGTCATCTTCTGAAACGTGCCCCGGATCGGCACCATGCGCAGGGACATCGCGGTCCGCTGCAGGTCGGACGTGATGCCGCGCAGCCGGCCGAGCGCGCGGGCGAGGTGATCGTCGGTCGGCTCGTCGGCCTGGGTGCCCTGCACGACCATCGACTGGGCGATGACGAGTTCGCCGACGAGGTCGATGAGGCCGTCGAGTTTGTGCGTGTCGACGCGGATCGATGCCCCGGCAGCGGCCACGGCGGGGACAGGCACGGCGGGGACAGGCACGGCGGGGACAGGCACGGCGGGGACAGGGCTGTGGGTCGAACCCGGTGGGGAGGCGAGGATCGTGGCAACGGCCGCGAGAATCGCGGGCACGGGCAGGCTCAAGGAGCGGCCCGCGCCGCTCCCCTCGACCTGCCGTGCCATCTCGGCCACGAACCGGTCGAATGCATCCGCGGCAGCGAGGATGACGTCGATCGCCTCGCGATCGAGGATGCGGTCGCCGCGGCGGGCCGCGTCGAGCAGCGACTCGACGTCGTGGGCGAGCCGCTGCACCGCCGCGAGCTTCAGGATCCCGGCGTTGCCCTTGAACGTGTGGAAGGCCCGAAACACGGTGGCGAGCGTGTCGGGATCGCCGGGATTCGTCTCCAGCACGAGCACGCCCTGCTCGATGCCACGGAGCAGATCCTGCGCATCCTCGCAGAACAACCGCACGAGCTCGGGGTCGGCCTGAGCCGGGAGCACGGCGACATCCTGGCAGCCGGCGGGATCGGTGCAGTCGAGCCGGCGCGGTGCCGGCGCCGGTCCGGCCGGCGTGGACGCGGCCGGACCGGGCGCGGCGGCGGCCGGACCGGCGGCGACAGCTGGCGGCACCTCGGGCAGCGGCTGCCCGCGGTCCCAGGCCGTGACGGCGTCCTCCATCCAGGCATGCCAGCCAGCGAGCCAGTCGACGCATCCAGCGAGGGCGGCGGGCGATCCGGTCATGGCCGTCGTCGCGCCGTCGCGAGCCTGTGCGATCAGGCTGCGAATCGACTCCGGTGCGCTGTCGCAGGCCGTGAGAAGTTCGGCGAGCAGACCGACGAGCATCGTCCCTGCCGCACCGCCGCCGGCGGCTGCCGGGTCGAGGAACGCCATCTCCAGACCGACCTGCTGGAGGAGCCGGCGGGCGGTCGCGGTGGATTGGGGGGCCATGACCCCATCCTAGCTCCGAAATCGCTCTGCTGCGGCCGGTCGAGGGGCGCAAGGAGGCCGATTCCGGGCCGGTTTTCGGGGCGGGCCGACCCGCCCCGGAACGCGACCTAGACTTGCCGCATCCTGCGGGAGCGGTCCATGAACACGATGCACAAACTGAAACTGATGACCCTCGGGCCGGTGCTGGGGCTCGTGGCGCTGGCGATCCTGGCCTTCGTCAACCAGGCGGGGCTCAACCGGGCGCACCTCGATCGCTACGAGTCGTACCGGCTGGCCAACGAGCTGCGCCGCAGTTCCGACGAGCTCACGAGGCTGGCCCGGACCTACGTGGTGACGGCGGACCCGGCCTACGAGCGGCAGTTTTGGCAGGTGCTCGCGGTGCGCAACGGCACCGAGCCGCGGGCGGACGGCCGCCGCGAGCCACTGCGGACACTCATGGAACGGCAGGGGTTCACGGCCGACGAGTTCGCCTGCCTGAAGCGGGCCGAGGACAACTCCAACGCGCTGGTCACCACCGAGACGATCGCGATGAACGCCGTCAAGGGGCTGTTCGCCGACGGCCAGGGAGGCTACACGACCCGCGGCGAGCCGGATCGCGACATGGCCCGCCGGATCATGCACGACGAGAAGTACCACGCCGACAAGGACACGATCATGCGGCCGATCGGCGAGTTCGAGCAGCTGCTCGATCGCCGGACGGCGGGCGCCGTGACGACCGCCCGGCGCCGGAGCGACCTCCTCACCGCGCTGGTCGTGGGACTGGCATCCCTGTCGGCGGCGATGATCTGGCTGGCGATCCGCAACCATGCCGGCGCCGTGCGGCGGGCCATCGACGAACTGTCGACGACGGCCGCCAACGTCAGCGCCGGTGCATCGCAGGTGGCCTCGGCCAGCCTGTCCCTTGCCCAGGGCACGGCCGAGCAGCTCGCCGCCGTGGAGGACAGCTCCCGCGCCGCCCGGACCACCAGCGGCATGGCCACCGACAACGCCCGCCGGGCGCGGGAGGCGAGCGAGCTGGTGGGCCACGAGCAGGAACAGTTCCGCGCGGCCGTCGGCCTGCTGGCCGAGATGGTCGCGGCGATCGGCGAAATCGACTCCGCGGCCACGCGCATCTCGTCGATCAACAAGGTCATCGACGAGATCGCTTTCCAGACCAACATCCTCGCCCTCAACGCCGCCGTCGAGGCGGCCCGGGCGGGAGAGGCCGGGGCCGGTTTCGCGGTCGTGGCCGACGAGGTGCGAAGCCTCGCCCAGCGGTCCGGGCAGGCCGCCCGCGAGACGGCGGCCCTGATCGGCGAGTCGCTGGCCCGGTCGCAGGCGGGCCGCCGCAAGATGACGGAGGTCACGGCGGCGATCGACAGCCTGGCCGAGCGGTCGGCCGCCGTGCGCGTGCTCGTCGACGAGGTCCATGCCGGCAGCCGCGAGCAAAACCGGGCGATCGATCGGATCGGGACGGCGCTGGAGCAGATCGAGCAGGTCACGCAGCAGGCCGCCTCGGGCGCGGAGGAGGGCTCGGCCGCGGCCGAGGAACTCTCCGCGCAGGCGGGCAGCCTGCTCGACATCGTCGACGTCCTGCGCCGGATGGTGGGGGGCGGGGCCACGGCGGCGTGACGAGTCGCGTGCCGCTCCGGCGACTGGGTGCTGACCGTCAGGACAACGGGCTGACAGGACAACGGGCTGACGGCGGTCCGCGGACCTCGGCGAGCGCGGCTATGAAGGCAGCCTGCGGTACGGTATACCCGGAGAGTCGCTGGGGTGGGGTTGGTCTGGTCGCCGTCCCGCCCACGCTCCGCCACCATGGTCCACCGTGCACGGACTGATTTTCTTCTACATCCGCAAGTTCGCGGAGACGCTGGCCCGGGGCAGCGGGGTGTCGAGCACGTCCCGATCGGGCGTCACGACGGCCACGACGCGACACCTGCCTTCGGGCGTCTATCCGGACGGGGAGGCGGTGGAACTCATCCAGTCGCTCGCGGACCAGGTCGGCCGGCCGCTGGCCGAGGTGCTGGAGCGGTTCGGCCGCTTTCTCGCCCCGCACCTCGTCAAGATCGCCGGGCAGAACGTCGAGCCGGACTGGCGCACGCTCGACCTCATCGAGCACACCGAGTCGATCATCCACGCGATGATTCGCACGACGAATCCCGGTACCGCGCCGCCGGTGCTGGAGGCGATGCGGCCCGCCGCGGACGAACTGCAGCTCGTGTACGGGTCGCGGCGGCAGTTGTGCGACCTCGCCCGCGGGCTGATGCAGGGCATCGCGGACCACTACCACGAGCGGATCGAGATCGCCGAGCACTCGTGCATGCACCGCGGCGACCCATTCTGCTCGTTCGTGGTCCGCCTCGTCGCGCACGACACGCAGGCCGCGGCCGCGACGCTCGCCAAGACGATCGCCTCCCGACCGGGGGACGCGCCGGCGATGGACGCCAGGGCCGACGACCCGCTGCCGGCGTCGATCGGCGGCTATCCCGTGCTCGGGCTGCTCGGCCAGGGGGGCATGGGCCGCGTCTACCGGGCCCGCGACGAGCGGCTGCACCGCGACGTGGCGATCAAGGTCATGCACACCTCGAAGGCCCGCGACCCGGATGCCCAGCGCAGGTTCCTCCGCGAGGGCCGTGGGCTGGCCGCGGTCGAGCATCCCCACGTCATGACGGTCCACCAGGTCGGTGAGCATCAGGGCCTGCCGTACATCGTGATGCAGCGGCTCGTCGGCCGGACTCTGAAGCAGGCAATGCAAACAGCCGGCCGACTGCCGCTCGATGAGATTCTCAGAATCGCGAGAGAGACGGCCGACGGGCTGGCGGCCGCCCACCGGCAGGGAGTCGTGCACCGCGACATCAAGCCCGACAATATCTTCCTCCAGGATCCGGACGGCGGGGTGCGGATCATCGACTTCGGCCTCGCCCGACCGGATGCGGCCGAGGCGGGCGACGTGACGATCGACGGTGCCGTGGTCGGCACGCCGGCTTACATGTCGCCCGAAGGGGTGGAGGGCGGTTTGCTCGACGCGCGGAGCGATCTCTTCAGCCTGGGGGTGATCCTCTACGAGTTACTCGCGGACAGGCTTCCCTTCGAGGGGACCTCGCTACTCACGAAGCTGGCGGCGATTTCCCGCGGACAGCCGACCGACATCCACAGCCTCGTCCCGGACCTGCCGGGGCCGCTGGCGAGCCTCGTGATGCGGCTCATCGCCCACGACCGCACCGCCCGCCCGGCCGACGCAGCGACCGTGGCCCACGAATTGGCGGCCATCGAACGCGACCTGAAGGCGGTCTGAGGCGGCATCGTCCGGAATGGTGGAACGCCCGCTAGCCCTTGCAGGCCGTCTTCAGTGCCGCCCCGACTCCGGCCGGCGGCCGGAGAGCTGCCGGCCAGCGGGCTCTCCGCAGACCGGTCTCACGAGCCGACGATCGCCTCGGCCAACCGTATGACCGACCTCGGCGCGGAGCCCTCGGCCTTGTTGTTGATCGTGATGAAGACCCCGCGGCTGCGGGCGGCGGCCCGGGCGGCGAGCCGGGCGAGCGCCGCGCGGGTCGGCTCGTCCTCCTCGACGAGCCGGTCAAAGGGAAAATAGTCGGCCCGCGCCTCCTCGTAGCCGCGGCCGGCATGGAGGTTCCAGCGGGCGACGACGGGCCACGGGGAGTCGGCGGCATCGAGCCCGAACGTGGCGGCCTGCTCGGCGACCGGCGGCATGCGGGCATGGATGGCGAGGCAAGGCACGGCCCCGGCGTCGCGGAGCGCCGCGGCGAGCGCGGCCGTGCAGAGGTGGGGATCGCGCACCTCGACGGCCAGTGGCGGCCCGCCGGCGCAGCCGCGGCGGGCGAGGGCGGTCATGAAGGCGGCGATCCGCGCGATCGTGCGCGGCAGGTCGGCGAGGAGCCGATGGCCAAGGGGCGGAAACTGGAACACGAGCGGCCCGCAACGCGTGCCGAGGCCGGCGACAGCGGGCTGGACGAAACTCGTCGCGGCGGCGGCGCCGTCGAGGAACGTGGGGTTGTCGCCGCCGACCTGTCCGGAACCGTGCACGCGCAGGAACGGATCGGTGAACGCGGCCGGCGCCTTGACCACGAACCGGAAGTCGTCGGGCGCCTGCCCGGCATAGCGGGCAAATGCGTCCTCGGGCAAGGCCGCGTAGAACGTCCGGTCGAGGCTCACGGTGCGCAGCAGCGGATGCGATGCATAGGCCGGCAGGCCCGCCTTGGCGAGCGTCGCTTCCGCGTGCGGCTTGCCGGTGCGTGCGGACGGGGCGTAGACGAGGCCCGTCCAGCCGGGAAACGACCAGCTGCTCGTGCCGAGCCGGATCGCGGCCGGCAGCGCGGCCGCGACGTCCTTGACATGCGGGTTGATCTCCGCGGGTGCGACCGCATGCCGGTCGGCGGCGGAAGGGCCCGGTTCGTCACCGAACAGGGAAAGTTGACCGCGGGGCATGCACGACCTCGGGCGGCGAACGGGGCAGCGTTCATGCCGCCGTCATGGTAGCCGCCGGAGGGGACCGCGGCCTCCGTCAGGCCGCCTCGTCAAAAGTCCCGCCGGCAGAAGAGCCAGGCCGCCAGCCCGAAGATCGCGGCCTCGGCCAGGCACGAGGTGCCGAGGACCCAGCCCAGCGACCGGCTGCGGACGGCCTTCTCCACGCGGTCCATCACCTCCCGGTCGACGGCGCCGAATGGCAGTGGCGCATCGTGCGCCGGGGCATCGTCGCCGCCGAAGGGCCGCTTGTCGGCGGCGGTGAGCATCCAGCGGTCGAGGAGTGCGATCGTCTCCTGGGTCTTGGGCAGCGCCCCCTTGATCACGTCCACGATCGTCGTCCCGCGGCGCCAGCTGGCGAGCGACGCGGCCGCCTCACGGGCGTCCGCCCGCGCCTTGCCGAGAGCGGGCACCATGGCCTCGAGGGCATCAGCCGCCCCGGCCGGAAGGGGTGTGTCGGCGATGCCCGGCACGGGCTCCTTGCCCGCCTCCATTTCGGCCACCCGCCGCCGGCCCGACTCCTCGAGCCGCGTCACCTTGCGGGCCGTCCGCTCGGCGCTCACCGTCGCCGACTCGCGGAGCGTGAGGAACACGTTGCCGGTCGTGTTCACGCCCCACAGCGTCAGCCAGACGAGAAGCGTGAGCAGGATCGACGCGATCGTCGATCGGGTGAGGACGCCGAACAGCGTGCAGAAGGAGAACAGGTAGCTGAAGAACAGGACGACCACTGGCACCGCGAGAAACATCCGCGGTTCCCAGCTGCCGCCGCGGATGCCGACGACGACGAAGCAGGCCAGCGAGAACAGCGCCACCTGGAGGGCGACGAACAGCAGGCCGCAGGCGTACTTGACGGCGAACAGCCGGAGCCGCGAGATCGGCCGGGCGAGCGAAAGCTCGATCGCCCCACCGGCGAGGAAGTCGGGAAAGATGCTGGCGGTCGAGATCAGGGCGAGGATGCTCGCCAGCCACGTCAACCAGATCGGAACGGCGAAGTTGGCGAACAGGAACAGGTAGAACCGCGCCGGCGAGAGCAGCTGCGCCGTGAACGGTGCGGTGTCGAACTCCCAGCCGAGGACGGTCAGGCCCTTGTCGTTGAGCCCGATGGCACCGAAGGCGATGACCACGAGGAGCGAGATGGCGAGCGTCACCCAGAAGAGTTTCCTGCTGTTGAGCTCCCGGTAGGCGTCGACGAGCAGGGCCCAGGACTGGGTGACGAAAGCGCCGGCATTCATGGAGCCGCCTCCCGGCCGGTGAGCCCGTCACCGTTGCCGGTGCCGACCGCCCGCATGAACAGGTCCTCCAGCGACTCGCGGACGGGAATGACGGAGACGATCGTCCGCCCCTCGGCCCGGAGCCGGTCGATCACCGGCTGCAGGGGCTCCGGCTCGTCGGCCGCGACCGTGAACCGGGTGGAATCCTCGGCGCCGGGGACGCAGCGGCCGGCCTCCACCCAGCCGGGCGGGCCGCCGCGAACCGTGACCTCGTAGCGGCTCGAGTCGCGGGTCAGCGCGGCGATCGTCCCCTGGCGGACGACGCGGCCGCGGACGAGGATCGCGACGCGGTCGCAGATCAGCTCCAACTCGCCGAGGAGGTGGGAATTGAGGAGCACGGTCTTGCCCTGCTCCTTGAGCCGCTGGACGAGCCAGCGGATGCCGCGCCGGCCGACCGGATCGACGCCGTCGGTGGGCTCGTCGAGGATCACGAGGTCGGGGTCGTTCATCAGCGCCTGCGCGATGCCGATCCGCTGCCGCATCCCCTTGCTGTACTGCCGCACCGGTTTGCCGGCCCATTCCCGCATGCCGACGAGGTCGAGGAGTTCGGCCTGCCGGGCGCGGCGGGTCGCCCGCGGCACGCCGGACAGGGCGGCGAAGTGGTCGAGCACCTGGCTGCCGGTGAGATAGTCGGGAAAGCGATGGTGCTCGGGGAGGTAGCCGACCCGGGCCAGCGTCGGCTTGTGGCCCACCGGCATGCCGAGGACGGTTCCCTCGGCATGGGTTGCGGCCACGATCGAGGTCAGGATCTTCACGAGCGTGCTCTTGCCGGCGCCGTTGGGGCCGAGGAGTCCGAAGATCTCACCGCGGTCGACCTGCAAGTCGACCCCCTGCAGGGCGCGGATCCGGCCGCGGCCGCGAAACACCTTCTCCACGCCGCGGATGTCGATCGCCGCGCCGGCCGCGGGGGCGGCGGCGCGGGAGGACTGGACGGTGCCGGCCATGAAGCGAACGCTCGACGAAGCAGAAAGCCTGTCTCGGATATAGCCGATCCCGCAGGCCGCGTCCAGAAATCGGGCTGCGGGCGCGTCTTCGCGGAGCCCCCCGAGGGGAGGAAAAAGTGCCGAGCGTTCGCACCCGACGGGCAGGGAGAAAAGCATCCGGCGTACCAAAGCACGCTTCATCTTCGGACGGGGAGGTCGCTCCTGTTCTGCTCCGAAGTTTCAGCGGCGGCGTTGCAGCTGCGCTGGAGGCGGGCATCACAATGCACATCGCCGTCACCATCTGCCTGGTGCCCGAGGCCCGCGCGGGGCGACGAGGCCTTCCCGATCCTCCTCGTGCCGGAGAGAGGCGTCATCAAGGCCGTCGTAACGCTCGACTGACCGGCGGTCGCGGGCCCCGAGAGACCCGGTGCGGCGGCGACTTGCATTCGCCGGAAGTCGAAGCATCATTGTCGCCGTCGTCCGGCAGGACGCCTCAGACGCGGCAGGCTCCGGAGGCGATGCCTCCGGGGGAGCAGCCCATGCAGGCACGTCGGGCTGCGGACGCCGCGGAATGCATCAGGGAGTCCCTCGCGGAACCTCACAGATGGTCGTCCGCACCGTGTTTCTCACCGGAGCCTCGGGGTTCGTCGGCACGCACGTCGCCGAAGAACTGCTGCGCCGGGGCTGCGAGGTCCGCTGCCTGATCCGGCCCGGGGCGTCCGCGGCCCATCTCGACCGTCCCGGCGTCGTCCGTATCACCGGCACGCTCGAAGACCCGGACGGTTACCGCGACGCGATCCGAGGCTGCGACACCGTGCTGCATCTGGCCGGTGCCGTCGCCGCCCGGACCAAGCGAGCGATGCTGCGGACCAACGGCCGCGGCACCGCCCGGCTCGCCGACGCCTGCGCGGCGGTCGAGACGCCGCCGCGGCTCGTCGCCGTGTCGAGCCTCGCCGCCGCCGGCCCGCCGTGCCGCGACCGGGCCATCCGCGACGAGGCGGATTCGCCGGCGCCGGTCTCGATCTACGGCCGCAGCAAGCGGGCGGGCGAAACGGCGCTCGAGCGCCGCGCCGGCCGGCTCCCCGTGACGATCGTCAGGCCGGGCATCGTCTTCGGTCCGCGGGACAGGCAGGGAGCGGCGGTGTTCCGGGCGATCCAGCGGACCGGGCTGCACGTCGTCGTCGGCTTCAGGACGCCGCGGCTGTCGCTGATCCACGTCGACGACCTCGTCGACCTGCTCCTGCGCGCGGCCGAAAATGGAGAGACGCTCACGCCGCCCGGTGCCGGTGCCAGCACCGGGCGGGGCATGTACTTCGCCTGCGACGACCGGGAGCATCCCACCTACTGGCAGTTCGGCCAGCGGGTGGCCGGCGCCCTCGGCAAACGCGTGCTGGTCTGGCCGCTGTGGCGGTGCGTCGGCCGCATGGTGGGGGCCGGCGCTGACCTGGTGTCGACGGCGACGGGCACCGTGCAGCTTTTGTCGCTCGACAAGGTTCGCGAGGCGACCGCCTGGAGCTGGGCCTGCTCGGCGGCCAAGGCCCGCACGCAGCTCGGCTTCGCCCCCGCGCTGCCCCTCGACGACCGGCTGCGGCAGACCGCGAACTGGTTCCGGGAGCAGGGCTGGCTGTGACGAAAACGAAAACGAAAAGGTGCCAGCCACCAAAAATGGGCAAGGTGGCCGGCGCCCTTCTTCGCGCAAATTACCCAGATTTGGTGGCTGGCACCTTTCTTCGCGGTCAGGGGGCCTTGATCGCGTACAGGGCGGCTGCCGAGCGGATGAGGAGCCGGCCGTCGGAGACGACGAGCGAGGCCGCGATCGACTCGCCGCCGAAGTCGATCGAGTCGAGGAGCTGGAACGTGCGGCCCGCCTTGACGATCGACACCTGGCCGTCGTTGGAGGCGAAGCAGATCCGGCCGCCGACGAGGACCGGGCTCGTGCGGTGCTGGGCGGTGTGGGTCCGCTCGTTGTACAGATCCTTGCCCGTCTCCAACTCGACGCACTGCAGCTTGCCGTCCTTGTGGAGCATGTAGACGAGGCCGTCGGCCACCAGCGGCGTGCTCACGTCGGGTGTGAGCGGGTTGATCCAGCGGACGACCTCTTTGACGTTCGAGCAGTCGCCGGCGAGGGCGTCGCCGACGCGGAGCGCGACCGTCGGGCCCGCCTTGCAGGTCGGGACGATGATCGTGCCTGGGGCTGCGCAGGGGGAGGAGACGAACCGCCAGAACTGGTCGGCGGGCTTGGGATTGGTGGCCGACGGGCCGTTGAGGCCGCCGAACCGCCAGACCTCGCGGCCGTCGGCGAGGGCATGGCCGGTGACGCAGTCGGCGCCGTGCACGACGAGAAACTCCCGGCCCCCCTCGCGGTACACGAAGGGGGAGGCGTAGGACTGCTTGCACTCGAACTGGGCGTTCGTGACCCGGTCCACCTCCCAGACGGTCCTGCCGGTCGCCTTGTCGAGGCGGATCACCTTGCCGGTGCGGGTTTGGTCGTCGAGCTTCATCGGGCCGTGGATCAGCTGCAGGTAGAGCGAGTTGCCGTCGAGGACGGGCGTGCTCGTCATGCCGAACTGGATGTCGAGCTTGCCGAACCGCTCCCCGACATCGAACGCCCAGACCTCGTCGCCGCCGACCGTGTAGCAGGCCAGCCTGCCGGTGCTGAAGAACACCCACACGTGCCTGCCGTCGGTGGATGGCGACGGGGAGGCGGAGTTGCCCTCACCCGAGCGGGCGTCGACGTTGCCGGTGCCGACCGTGCGCTTCCAGACGATCGCGCCGTCGGCGGCGGCGATGCAGAGGAGCACGAGGTCCTTCTCCTCGTTGCTCGTCACGTAGATGCGGCCGTCCCAGACGCAGGGCGTCGCGCCGCCGCGGCCGGGGAGCGGCGTCCGCCAGGCGACGTTCTTGGTCTGCGACCAGGATTCGGGGATCGACGCGTCGGTGGAGATGCCGTCGTGCCGCGGGCCGCGCCACTGCGGCCAGGACTCGGCCCGAGCCGGGCCGATGGCGAACGCGACAACGAGGGCGAGGGACGCCGGGCGGGCGATAACGCGATTGATCATGGCCGGAGTCTAGCAAATCACGGCGGGGGACGAATGCTGCCGGGCATGGCGAAGTGCGAGCCTGGGAGGTCTGCGTCGCCGCTGGCGCTGCTGTGGCTCGGCCGCATTCCAGGGGGCCGCGCGACCCGATCCATTGGGGGGGGCGAGAATGATTGGAACCCTGTTCGGATCGTCGTGTGGGCGCCAGCCGCTGGTCATCGGCGGCATGCACCGCTCGGGAACCTCGTTGACCGCGTCGCTCTTCGCGCACGCGGGGCTGCACGTCGGCGACGACCTGCTGGGGAGCCACAACGGCAACTCCCTCGGGCACTACGAGGACATCGGGTTCCTCAGGTTCCACGAGCGGGCGCTCGTGGCGCTCGGCCTGGGGAGCGAGGGGTACACCACGCGGAGTTGCCCCGTCGCGACGCCGCAGCTGCAGCGCACGGCACGGCGGCTCGTCGCGCAGCGACTGGCGTCGCGACGACCATGGGGCTGGAAGGAGCCGCGGACGGTGCTGTTCCTCGACTTCTGGCGGCAACTGCTCCCCGAGGCCCGGTACCTGTTCGTGTTTCGCAGCCCGTGGGAGGTCGCCGACTCGCTGTATCGCCGCGGCGATCCGCTGTTCGCGGCCGACCCGGTGTTCGCGCTGCACGTCTGGCAGGGCTATAACCGGCTGATCGTGGACTTCATGCGGGCCCATCCGGCCTGCTGTCTGCTCGTGGAAATCGGGCAGGTGATCGATGACCCGGCCGCCGTCTTCGCGGCGGTCGAGTCGCGGTTCGATCTTCCGGTCGGCGACGTCCGACCGCTGTATCGGGAGGAGCACTTCGTCCGCGGCGCCCGCGGCACCGAGGCTGCGCTCGTCCGCGCGGTCCTGCCCGAGGCCTGCGAGCTGTACCTGGAAATGCGCCGGATCGCCGGCTCGACGTCGGCACTCCCGGTCGCGGTGGGGATTCATCGCGCTGACGGCGACGCGGAGGATGACGTCCGCGTCTGGGCACGCCGGAGCCGGGCCGTGGCGCTGGTGCGGCCGCGGTCGGCGGCGGCCTGATACGGCTGACACGTGAACCGCGCGCGGCTGGCTGGGCGGGACTGCCCGCGCCCCATCGCCGGACGTCCGCTGCGGGCTGACCAATCCGATTTCCCGGCGCAGTCAGTCGTCCGGCAGGCCGGCGACGACCGCCGAACCGAGCCGGACGAGCGTCGCCCCCTCGAGGATCGCCTCCTCGTAGTCGCCGCTCATGCCCATCGACAGGTCGCGCAGCCGGTCCGCGCCGCCGACCGTGCCGGCGAGCCGGTCGCGGAACTCGCGCAGCCGGGCGAAATCGCGTCGGGCCGCGTTGGGGTCGCCGTCCGGCACGCTCGCCATGCCCATCAGGCCGCGGACGATCACGTGCCGCAGACCGGCCGCCGTCGTCACGATCCGCTCCGCCTCCGCCTCGTCGGCGCCGGTGCGGTTCGGGTCGGCGCCGAGATTCACCTCCACGAGCGCCTCCTGCACCTTCCCCACCGCCGCCGCCTCGGCGTCGAGGGCCGTGAGCAGCCGCAGGCTGTCGAGCGAATGGATGAGGGCGAGGTGGGGCAGCGTGCGCCGGATCTTGTTGCGCTGCAGGTGGCCGATCAGATGCCAGCGGACCGGCGGCTCGAGGTCGGCCGCGGCCGCCGCCTTCGCCCACAGGGCCTGCGGCCGGCTCTCGGCCAGGTCGCGGCAGCCGGTCTCGTGGAGCAGGGCCACGGCCGTGGCGCCGACCGACTTCGTGGCCACGACGAGGGTCACGCTGCGCGGGTCGCGGCCGGCCCGACCGCAGGCCGCCGCGATCCGCTCCCGGATCTGCGCGAGGTTGTCGCGGCAGCGGGCCCGGGCCTCGGCCAGCGGATCGGGACCGGTCATTGGATCTCGAGCCGCCGGGCGACCTCGCCCGACCGCTTGATCCGCCCGACGAGAAACTCCGCCGAGACGTTGCAGCCGAGGAGCGTCCGATTGCGGGGGGCGTCGAGCGCCCGGTAGACGAGCCACTGCGCGAGCCCCGCCTGGATGCGGAAGCCGGTGGCCTGGTGGGGCGGAAGGATCAACCGCGTGTCGGCGACGGTCAGCTGCCGCCAGGTCAGCGGCCGGCCGATGCGGCGCGGGTCGAGGTCGAGCCACAGCGGGGCGTAGAGCCGGCGGGCGCCCACCTGCTCGAGCAGCAGTTCGCCCGCCTGCGTCGCGGTGAACGCGCCTCGCCCCGGCGTGCGCCACTCCGGCAGCGCCAGCGGCAGGGCCATAAACCGCATCGCCGTGTCGAAGCCGAGGATTTCCCTGGTCTCGGCGGCGGGCTCCGTCTCCAGGCCGGGCACGAGGGGGAGCGAGCCACGGTAGCCGAGGGCGTCGGCATCGTGCCCGGCGCCGTCGCCGTTCGTGCCGGCATGCGGGCGCGGGCCGCCCGGTCGGGGCACGAGGGCGTCGGCGAGCAGCACGATCCGGTCGTCGGGCAGGACGACGATCTGGCGCTCGAGCTGCATGCCGCCGGCGAGGGGCGCGACGATCTCCAGAAACGACGCCTTGTCGTCCGACTCCCAGCAGGATGCGGTCCACGGTCCCTCGGCATCGAGCGGCCGGCCGCCGAGGCTCGCGGTCCAGCCCCACGGTCCCTCGACGAGCATCCGGTCGCCGACGGCGATCTCCAGTCGGGGCAGGGCCGCGCGGTATTCGACAAGCAGGCGCAGGTCGCGCCGGCCCCAACCGGTGCGGATCATCGCCACGCAGGCGGCGGGATCGTGGAGGTCGCGGGGCAGGAGCCGGGAGTCGGCGTCGCGGCTCCCCGTAGCCAGCCGGCGGGCCGTGCGTCGGGCCGGCTTGGCGAGGCCGCCGGCGGCGGCCTCGAGCAGGAGGGCCGAAAAGCATCTGGGAAGCAGCCCCGGCCCGGCGACGATCCGCCCCTCGCGGCCGAGCAGCCGGAGCGTCGACGTCGCGGCCGCGGCCCACAGCGACTCGGTCGCGTCGCTCCACGGCAGGCTCCCCGTGCTGCGGGCGACGTCGCGGACGCCGGTCCAGCGCATGACCCGTTCGACCATTGCGGCGGAGCTGGAGATGCCGACCGTACCGCCGGCCGACACGAGCCTGGCGATCTCCTCCTCGACCGCTGCCGCTGCCGCGGGCTCCAGGCACCGGCAGGCCTCGATGTCCGCGAACAGGCGGGCGAGCGTGAGCACGAACCGGGCCGAGAGCGTGTCGCGGTCCTTGCACGCCTCCGCGGCCGACCGGGCTTCGCGGACGAGCCGCTCGAGGAGGCTCCCCGCCGAGCCGCCGGCGCGCCTGGTGCGGGCCATCCACGCCAGGGCCCAGGTGCAGGCCTCGCAGATCAGCCAGCGTTCCCGAGGCGGGGCTGCGGCGGCCTCGTCGAGGCAGGCGCCGAGCGCCGTCTCGATGAACGTCATCCGCTGCACGTCGCGACCGCCGCGGGCGACCTGCCGGGCGAGCCGGCGCAGTTGCTGCCGGGTGTCGAGCCGTTCGCTCGTGTCGGCGATGGCACGGATCCGCGCCGCCGCGGCCCGGGCCGCCACCTTCGGCGCCGCCGGCCGCGGGGCAGGTGGGCGCCGGTCGCGAGGGGGCGCACCGGGATCGGCCGCGGCGTCGTGAGAGGCCTTGACGGCGGCCGCGCGGCCGCGGCGTTTCGGCTTCGTGTCGGCCCTGCCGCCCTGGTTGGTCGCGACCATCATGGCTCCGAGAAAACGTGTGGGAACGGATGCGGGGATCTTTTCCAGGCTGCCGGGGAATCTTTTCGGCGCCGGCGCCGGCCTGCGGTGCCGTATGATAATGGTCGGGATACGACCTCTCCACGCTTTCCCCATCAGGAGCCTGCCGATGTCATCCAGACCAGCGTTTTTTGGCCGATCGAACGCCGTGCCTGCCTGGCTGTCGGGGGCCGGCTTCGCCGTGGTCGTCCTGGTCGGCGTCAGCGGCATCCGGGCGGCCGACGGCCCGGCGACGGCTCCGACCGAACAGCCCGCTGCCGCCGGAAAGCCCGACCGGCATCCCGAACTCAAGCGGCTCTCGAAGACGGAGGAGGTGTGGGTGGACAGGGACCGCAAGGAGGTCGTGGTCGGCGCCAAGGTGGTGCTCGACGACGGGCCGATCGAGGTCTTCGCCTGCCTGGAAAACACCAAGGAGCACGAGGCGGTGATCGCCGCCCGGTCGACCGCGCGGCTCGTGCATGCGGCCCTGCTCGCCGTGGGGCTCGACCCGGGGCGGCCGGTGTCCTTCGATCCCGAGTATCGCCCGGCCCAGGGCCCGGTGGTCCGCGTGATGCTGCGCTGGCGGGACGCCGCGGGGAAGCCGCAGGAGGTCCGGGCCCAGGAGTGGATCCGCAATGCGCAGACGGGAAAACCGCTCGACAGCGACTGGGTGTTCGCCGGGAGTGTGTTCTGGAAGGATCCGCAGAGGGGCGACGAGTACTACCAGGCCGACGGCGGCGATTTGATCTGCGTCTCGAACTTCCCCACGGCGACGCTCGACCTGCCGATCCAGAGTTCGCAGTCGAACGAGGCGCTGCTGTTCGAGGTCTTCAAGGGGCGCGTGCCGCCGAAAGGCACCGTGGTCGACATCGTCCTCTCCGCCGCGCCGGGCAAGCCCGCCGGCAAATGACGGCCGCGGTGCAGGGGAGAAATCCGGGACGGGAGCGGATTGCCCCGGTGGGAATCCGCTCCCGTCCCTGAATGTCCCAATGTCGCATGCCGTCAGCCGGCGCGGACGCGGCAGTGGTCGAGGACGTTGTCCGCCGTGGCGACGTAGCCTGTGTAGAAGGGGCCGAACTCGGCGTAGCGGGCGCTCGCCTCGTCGAACCGCATCGTGTACACGATCTCCTTCAGCCAGTCGGGCCGGCGGGCCCAGAGCGTCACGCCCCACTCCCAGTCGTCGAGCCCCACCGACACGGTGATCAGCTGCGTGACACGGCCGCCGAACGACATGCCGGTGCGGCCATGCTCAGCCATCAGCCGGCTGCGCTCGGAGAACGGCAGCGTGAACCAGTTCTCCCCCACCTCGCGCTTCTTGTTCATCGGGTAGAAGCAGGCGTTGGGCCAGGGGGGGAGTTCGGGCTCGAGCCTGGCGAGCCGCATCTGGTCTTCGCGGGCGGCGTAGCCCTGCACCTTGGCCCGGTAGGAGGGGCTGTCGAGAACCTCTCCCTCGGCCACGAGCCGCTGGCCATACTGCTCGACCGTGGGCACGTACTCGCTGACTTCGGTGAGGCTGACGAACGAATAGGTGGGCCGCAGCGCCTCCCCGAGCGGGCCGGCAAGGAGCCGCTGGTGGACCGCATCGACGCGGAGCGGGGCCGGGTCCATCGCCATGATGCCGAAGTCGGCCTTGTGGCCGGGGACGAGCCAGGTCTGAAGCCGGGTCGGAGCCCCGGGGTCGGTCGGGTCGAGGGCGGCGGCGAACTGCCGGGCCCCCTCGGCCCGGGCGGCCGGCGAGAGGGTCGCGAGCCGGCCGCGGTCGAACGCATAAAAGGAGTGCGTGACGTGCCAGCCGGTGCAGGGCTGCGTGGCCGTCTCCACGGCCTGGTGGGCGGCGGCGCGATCGGCATGGCCGGGGCGACCGGGGGCCAGGGGGGCGGACGGACGGGCGACGGTCTCGGACACGGTCGGTTCTCCGGCAGGGGGCAGGGAGCGCGGCGGGCACGGGCCGCCAGCGGTCCGGAGTCTACGCCGATTCCTGCCCGGTTCCCAGCGGACCGCTGTCCGGCGGCGACCGGTTCGCGATAGGATGAAGCAACCGGTAGAGGACGCGTCCGGCGGCGCGGCGGGCCGGGAGCCTCGCAGGGGAGATGCAGCGATGGGACAGGCGATCGTCGATCCGGAAGAGCTGCGCAAGTTCGCCAACGCCCTGCGCAGGTTCAGCGACGAGGTGGTGGCGCAGATGCAGATGGTGCACCGGCAGCTCGGCGGCCTCAGCGCCACCTGGCGGGACCAGGAGCAGAAGAAGTTCTCCGAGGAGTTCGAGCAGCAGTTGATCATGTTCCGGCGGTTCGCCGAGTCGACCGGCGAGTACGTCCCGTACCTGATCCGCAAGGCCGAGCGGGCCGAGGAATACCAGCAGCAGCGCTGACACTCTGGCGAGGGAGGCGGCCATGGCCGAACAGGTTGATGTCAGGTCGATCGACACCCTGGCCTTCGTCAAGGGGGCGCTGGCGGCGTTCGCGCACGAGGCCGGCCAGGCGATCTCCGAGATGGAGCTCCAGGGGCAGCGCGGCATCGACTGGGTGACCGTGGAGCGGGCGGCCTACTGGAAGGCGGAGATCCGGCGCCGCAGTGACGTCGTCAACCAGGCGATGAAGGACCTGGAGCACTGCCGAACCTTCAAGAAGGTGGGCGACAACACGCCCTCCTGCGTCGAGGAGAAGAAGGTCCTGGCCAAGGCCCGGCGCAGGCTGGAGATCGCGGAGGAGAAGGCCCAGCTCGTCCGGCGTTGGACGCCGGTGGTGCTGCAGCAGTTTCGCGAGACCTGCGTCCGCCTGACCCGGTTTCGCGAGGTCATCGATCTCGACTGCCCGCGGGCGCTGGCCGAACTGGAGCGGATGCTGCGGGCGCTCGACGCCTACCAGAATGTGGCGGCGGTCCGCGACGAGCCGGCGCCGGAAGGAGGAGTCGGCACGGCGAGCGTCACGCGGCAGGATGTCGAGTCGTCCCCCGCGGCCCCGGCTCCCGCGGCTCCCGCCAGCGGAGGCGGGTCATGAGGGTCGCCGACCTGTCCGGCGGCGCCGCGAAACTCGCCAATGCGCTCAAGCAGTTGCACATTAAGTGGGATGTGGCCAAGGACACCTGGGACGACGCCCGCAGCCGGTCCTTCCACGAGACCCACATCGAGCCGCTGATGCCCGATGTCAAGGACATGCTCGACGCGCTCGGCCGCCTCGCTGAGGTGCTCGACAGGGCCTGTCGCGACGTGGCCGACGACCGCGACGGCGGCTGATCCGCACCGTGCGGCGGCCCGTGCGGCCGGCCCGACTTCCCGCACTCCCAACCCGCCCCTCCCCTCGAAGTCACTCCGGCAGGACCGACCGTGAACAGCACCGCGACCGAACCGACCGACGACACCCCGCTCCCCGAATCCAGCGCCGCGGCGACGGCGTATGACCGTGACCTGCTCCGCGAGCAGATGGAGATCCTGCGGCGCGAGTCGGTCGTCCGGGCCGGGCTCGAGAAGGAGATTCGCACCGAGCACGAGACGGTCACGGTGAAGGTTCGCACCGAGTCGGAGCAGGCCATCACCGCCGCCCGCAGCCGCTACGGCGGCGAGATCGAGGCGGCGCGTCGGGAGCATGCGGCGCTCCTGCACAAGGCTGAGGCGTACGAGAAGGCGGAGCGGAAGAAAGCGGACGACCGGCTGAAGACGGACTCTGTCGCGGTCAAGCGTCGGTTCGAGCAGGCCATGCGCCAGGCGGACGAGGAAGATTCCTTCGAGGAGAGTTCCCTCACCGAGGTGCATCGCGACAAGCGCAAGGACCCGCAGCGGCTGTTCGTCAAGGCGGGGCGGGACGCGGCCGCCAGCCTGACGCAGATCGGGGATGCCGAGGGACGGATCAGGATGCAGCTGGCCGGCTGGCGGGTCCCGGGTGCTCCCACGCCGACCGATGAGGGGACGGAGCCGGCCGCGTCGGCCGAGGCCGCGTCGGCCGAGGCCGCGTCGGAGGAGACCGGCGATGAGGCTATTCCCCCCGCGGCTGCCGCGCCGCGTCCCGCAGACCCGTTGCCGCCGGATCCGCTGCCGCAGCTCGAATCGCTGCGGGCGGCGGTCGTCGCCCAGGAGCAGGAGCTGGCCGGTTTGCCGGCCGCCCGGCTGGCATTCGCCGGCGGCCTGCTCGGCGGCTCGATCGCCGTGCCGGTCATCCTCGCGATCGCGGCGGCCGCGGCCGCGTTCTTCCTGCGCGACGGAGAGACGGCCGACCGGGCACGGCTCGCGGCCAGCGCCGGCGGGATCGTCGCCGTGATCGGACTCGGGGTCGGGCTGTGGATCG
Source organism: Planctomycetia bacterium (assembly GCA_014192425.1). Classification (NCBI taxonomy): domain Bacteria; kingdom Pseudomonadati; phylum Planctomycetota; class Planctomycetia; species Planctomycetia bacterium. The sequence goes on from BJHK01000013.1 coordinate 29,898, forward strand.
TGGGCAGCCTGCGTCGCTCGGCCCGCGGCCGGCTCGCCGCGGCTCAGGTCCGGTTCTTCGAGGCCTGCCGACAGGCGCGGGACCTGGAGCCATCCTGCCAGGCGTACCTGGCGGCCCGTCGGGACGATCAACTGCGCCGGGTCGACGAGAAGTTCACCCGCGAAAAGGAGGCCCGCCGGCAGTCGGCGGCCGAGAAGCGGACCACGCGGGCCGCCAAGCGGGACAAGGACGCAGCCGACATCACGGCCCGGCATGCGGCGGAGATCCAGGCGGTCGTCGACAAGGTCGGTGCCGCCCGGGCGGCGGCCGAGGCGAAGTATCCGGCCCGGATCGTGGCGCTGGAGACGAGCTGCCGCGAGGAGGTGGCTCGGCTGGAGCAGGCGCGGAACGATGCCCTGGCGCAGGCGGACCGCAACCGCGACGAGCGCTATGCCGCCCTCACAGCCCGCTGGAAGTCGGTCCGCGAGGGGACGGCGGCGATCTGCGCCACGGCCGCAGCGATCGACGCCGAGGCGTTCCGCCCCTGGCACGAATTGAGCCGTGAGGACGTGCCGCTGCCGACGGAGGCGCCGCCCGGACTGCGGTTCGGCACGCAGGAACTGACCCTCGAGAAGGTGCCGGGAGGCGTGTCGGCCGATCCGGCGCTCAACGCCTTCGGGCCGGTGGCCTGGACACAGCCGGCGATCCTCCCCTATCCGGTCGACGCGTCGCTGGTGGTGGAGACGACGGCCGAAGACAAGGAGACGGCGTCGGCCTTCATGCAGGGGCTGATGCTGCGCATCGCGACCGGCATCCCCGCGGGGCAGAGCCGGTTCACGATCATCGACCCGCTCGGCCTCGGCAAGCAGTTCGCCGGGTTCATGCACCTCGCCGACTACGACGAGCTGCTTGTCACCAGCCGGATCTGGACCGAGCCACAGCTCGTCGAGCAGCGGCTCGCCGACATCACCGAGCAGATGGAGGTGGTGATCCAGAAGTACCTGCGCAACGAATATCCCTCCATCGGCGCCTACAACGCGGTGGCGGAGGTTCCCGAACCCTACCGGTTCGTGGTCGTGGCCAACTTTCCGGCCAACTTCAACGAGACGAGCGCCCGGCGGCTGGCGAGCATCGCCGCATCGGGGCCGCGCTGCGGCGTGTACACGATCGTCTCGGTGGATGTGAACGCACAGATGCCCGCCGGCTTCGACCTCGCCGACCTGACGAAGTACGCCACCGTGCTCGGCCTCGAGAAGGGCGTGTTCGAGTGGCGCGATCCGGAGTTCTCGCGCTGGCCGCTGACAGTGGAGCAGGCCCCCGCCGACGACGTGTTCACGGCGATCATCCAGCGGGTCGGCCGGGCGGCGAAGGCGGCCAAGCGGGTCGAGGTGCCGTTCGACCGGGTCGCGCCCGCCGAGGCCGACTGGTGGAAGGGGAGCACGGCCAGCGAGGTGCTGGCGCCGCTGGGACCGGCGGGCGCCAAGAAGCTCCAGTTTCTGAAGCTCGGCCGGGGCACGAGCCAGCACTGCCTGATCGCCGGCAAGACCGGTTCAGGCAAGTCGACTCTGATGCACGCCATGATCACCAGCCTGGCGTTGCAGTACAGCCCGAGCGAGATCCAGTTCTACCTCATCGACTTCAAGAAGGGCGTCGAGTTCAAGCTCTACGACCACTACCGGCTGCCGCACGCCCGGGTGATCGCCATCGAGAGCGAGCGCGAGTTCGGCCTCTCGGTGCTGGAGCAGCTCGACCGCGAGCTGAAGCGTCGCGGCGACCTGTTCCGCGACATGTCGGTGCAGGACGTGGCGGGGTTTCGCAAGACCGGGCATCCCGACCCGATGCCGCGCATCCTCCTCCTCATCGACGAGTTCCAGGAGATCTTCGTCGAGGACGACAAGGTCGCCCAGGACGCCGCCCTGATTCTCGACCGGCTCGTCCGCCAGGGGCGGGCCTTCGGGATGCATGTCCTGCTCGGCTCGCAGACGCTGGGCGGCTCCTACAGCCTGCCCCGGGCGACGATGGGGCAGATGGCCGTGCGGATCGCGCTGCAGTGCAACGAGGCCGACTCCAGCCTGATCCTCTCCGAGGACAACACGGCGGCCCGACTGCTGACGCGGCCCGGCGAGGCGATCTACAACGACGCCAACGGCATGGTCGAGGGGAACAACCCGTTCCAGGTCGTGTTCCTCAACGACGAGCGCCGCGAGCGGTATCTCGGCGCGCTGCGGGCGCTCGCCGATCGGCGGTCCGACATTCCGCAGCTGCCGCGGATCGTCTTCGACGGCAACCAGGCGGCCGAACCGGCCGGGAACCCCCTGCTCAGCGAACTCCTCGATTCGGGCACGGTCCGCGGCCGGGAGCCGGGGCCGCCGCTGGCCTGGCTCGGCGACGCGATCGCGATCAAGGATCCGACCGCGGCGGTGTTCCGCCGCCAGGGGGGCGCCAACCTGCTCGTGGTCGGGCAGCGCGAGGACCTGGGCACGAGCCTTCTTGCCCTGGCGATCGTCAGCCTGGCGGCGGGGCACGACCCGCATCCGGGCGGCGGGCTGGGCCGAGCGGCCCGGTTCGTCGTCTTCGAGCCGGCGATCGCCGAGGAGAAGCCCGACACCATGCTGGCCCGGCTCGCCGACCACCTGCCGCACGAGATCGAGGCCGCCGGCCGGCTGGGAGTGGCGGCGGCGATCGAGGGAGTGGCCAACGAGGTCAAGCGCCGGCTCGACGAGCAGGTGCTCGACGGGGAGTCGGTGTTCGTCGTGATCCGCGATCTCGGCCGGTTCCGCGAGCTGCGGAAGAACGACGGTGATTTCGGCTATTCGTTCGGCGACAAGAAGGCCGGCCCGGCTGACCACCTGCTGACAATCCTCAAGGACGGGCCGGCGGTCGGGGTGCATGCGATCATCTGGTGCGACTCGCTGACGAACCTGCAGCGGACGTTCGACCGCAACGCGGTCAAGGAATTCGAGCTCCGCGTCCTGTTCCAGATGAGCGGCAACGACTCCAGCCAGCTCGTCGACAGCCCGGTGGCGGCCCGGCTCGGCCCACAGCGGGCCCTGTTCATCCACGAGGAGACCGGGACGTTGGAGAAGTTCCGTCCCTACTCGTTCCCGACGCCCGAATGGCTTGCCGGAGTGGCCGCGCGGATGCGGGCCCGCCCGCAGGGGACGCCGCGACCGCGGCCGGCGGCAGCCGGCGCCGCGCGTAACGCGACCGCGTCAGGACACGAGGACAAGCCGGCGGAGCTGGGGAGTTTCTCCGGCTTCGGCGCCGGAGAGTTCAACTTCACGAAGCTCCTCGACGACGCCCCCGACGACACTGCCGGCGGCTGAGGTGCCGGCGGCGTGTGTCGCGCCGTCGCCGCCGACATAGCGTCTGACCTTCGCGCCGTCGCAGCCGACACGGCGGCTGCGACGGCGTACGGTCGCCGGGCGGAGCCCGGCTTGGCGTGCTGCACGCGTCGTGTGACGGAGCAGGAAGAACGGCAGCAGGACGCGGAGCGTGAGGCTATCCTGCCTCAGCGACGCGACTGCTGCCGTCTTCCTGCGGCTTGGGCGATTGGCCCGGCTGATTCGCGGCGTGCCTATCGCGCTGCATTCGCGCCGTCGCAGCCGACACGGCGGCTGCTCCGGCTTACGGTCGCCGGGCGGAGCCTGGCTTTGGCATGCTGCACGCGTCATGTGACGGAGCAGGAAGAACGGCAGCAGGACGCGGAGCGTGAGGCTATCCTGCCTCAGCGACGCGACTGCTGCCGTCTTCCTGCGGCTTGGGCGATTGGCCCGGCTGGCTTGCGTGTGTGTCGCGCCGTCGCAGCCGACACGGCGGCTGCTCCGGCTTACGGTCGCCGGGCGGAGCCCGGCTTTGGCATGCTCCACGCGTCATGTGACGGAGCAGGAAGAACGGCAGTAGGACGCGGAGCGTGAGGCTATCCTGCCTCAGCGACGCGACTGCTGTCGTCTTCCTGCGGCTTGGGCGATGGGCCCGGCTGCCGGGCTGAGCCGCGCGAAGACGGCACTAGGAGACGAGCGCCTTCATCTCGCGGACAGCCTGCGAGAAGCCGACGAACACGGCCCGGGCAACGATCGAATGGCCGATGTTCAGCTCCCCCATGCCGGCGAGCCGGGCCACCGGGACGACGTTGCGGTAGGTGAGCCCGTGGCCGGCGTTGAGAACGAGACCGGCCAGACGGACGCTCGCCGCCGCCCGTGACAGCTCCACGAGCCGCTCGTGCCGGGTGGCGTCGTCCGGGGCGTCGGCGTAGCGGCCGGTGTGCAACTCGACCGCCTCGACGCCGAGGGCGACGGCGGCGTCGATCTGCCGTGGGCAGGGATCGATGAACAGCGACACGAGAATGCCCGCATCGCGCAGCCGGGCCACGGCCGTGGCCGTCGCCTCCCGGTGGGCGACGACGTCGAGGCCCCCCTCGGTGGTCACCTCCTCGCGCCGCTCCGGCACGAGCGTCGCCTGGCAGGGGTGAACGCGGCAGGCGATGGCGATCATCTCCGGGGCGATCGCGCACTCCAGGTTCAATTTTACCTGGACCGTCTGTTTGAGCAGGTCGAGGTCACGGTCCTGGATGTGCCGCCGGTCCTCGCGCAGGTGGACGGTGATCGCGTCGGCGCCCCCGAGTTCGGCCAGCGCCGCGGCCCAGACCGGGTCAGGCTCGACCGTGCGCCGGGCTTGGCGGACGGTGGCGACGTGGTCGATGTTGACGCCGAGCGTGGCCATGGGCCTGCGGTCCCCGGGTGTGGCGGCCGCGGTCGTGCCGCGGCGCGGCCGTGGGGCTGCACGCCCCGCGGCCGGCCGCGAGAGTTTACTTCCGCTGCAGGAGGAGGGGAATGTTGCCGCGGGGCGTGCGGACCTTGAGCCACACCCCCTCGTCCGCCGACTCCTTCTCGATCGCCGCGGCGAACTCGGCGAGCGACGTGACGTCGGTCTTGCCGACCGCGCGAATCAGCATGCCGGGGCCGAGCCCGGCCTCGGCGGCGACGCCATCCTCGTCGACGCGGTCGACGAGGACACCGGAAAAGCCCTCGTAGGCGTCGGCGCCCACGGAGCTGCGCTCACGGACCTCGAGCCCGAACTGCTTCGAGTAGTAGGTCTCGCCGTCGGCCTCGGCCTGCCGCGGCGCCCGCCGGCCGGCGCCGCTCGCGGCCAGGTCGGTGGGCAGGGGCTTGACCCCCACGGAGAGGTTCACGACCTTGCCTTCGCGCAGCACCGTGAGCTTGTGGGGCTTGCCGATTGTGGCCCGCTCGACGATCTCCTGCAGCGAGCGGGTGCCCGCCACGGGCTGGTCGTCGAAGGCGGTGATCACGTCGAGCTGCTGCACGCCCGCCTCGTCCGCCGGCGAGCCGGAGACGATATCCTTGACGAGCACGCCCTTGCGATGGTCCTTCACGCCCAGCTTGGCGGCCGTCCGCGTGTCGAGGGGGCCCATCTGCACCCCCATAAAGGCCCGCTCCACCTTCCCCTTGGCGATCAACTGGCCGCTGACCCACTTGGCGAGGTTGACCGGGATGGCGAAGCCGATCCCCTGGTAGCCGCCGCTGTTGGAGGCGATGGCGGTGTTGATGCCGACCACCTCGCCGGCGAGGTTCACCAGCGGTCCGCCGGAGTTGCCCGGGTTGATGGCGGCGTCGGTCTGGAGGAACTGGGCGCGGTTGATGCTGCCGAGCTCGCGGCCCTTGCCGCTGATGATCCCCGCGCTGACGGTCGTCTCGAGCTCGAACGGCGTGCCGATGGCGATCACCCAGTCGCCGATCGAGAGCTTGTCGGAGTCGCCGAGCCGGGCGGTGGGCAGGTCCTTGGCATTGGCGAGGCGGACAACGGCAAGGTCGCTGTCGGGATCGGTCTTGATCTCCACAGCCTTGAACTCGCGGCCGTCGGAGAGCTCGACCACGACCTCGTCGGCCCCCTCGACCACGTGGTTATTGGTGAGGACGATGCCGGCTGGGTCGACGATCACGCCGGAGCCGACGCCGGACCGCGGCCCGCTCCCCCCCTCGGGCATGTTGAACTCGAAGCCCTCGGGAAGGCCGTCGGGAAACATCTCCTCAAGCGGGGTTCCCTTGAAGGGATTTTGCTGCCCGCGGCCCGGCCGCCGGCCGGCGGCCGGCTTGCGGGCCTTGGTCTCGCTGCGGACGACGACCACGGTGGGCGTGGCCACCTCGGCCGCATGGCGGAAGGCCTTGGAGAGGGCCGAGGCGTGGGCCATGGCCTCTGCCGTGGAAGCCGGCTCGTCGGCCCGGGCGGCCGCGGGCAGGGCATGGACCACGGCGGCCGCCAGGGCGACGGCCGAGAGGCTGCAGATCCAGCAGGCGAGCCGGGGTGTGCGGCCCACGGAACGCGGCGCAGGGATGAGGGACGGGAACGAACGGGTGGTTTTCATCGGTATGGTCCAACCTTTCTTGGGCACAGCGGCCCGACATTGTATGCGCGCCGCCGCATCCGGCCGATCGGGGAACAGGCCGAGGCGGCGGGCGCGCTTGGCCGTTCTACGGCGGGCGGGGGCAGGTGGTTCGCAGCCGGCCGCCGGGCGCGGGGTGCGGCGGACGTCCCCGTCGCGTTGACAGCCGCCGCGCCGGCTTCGTAGGCTCCCAAACAGCGGTGAAAAATGGTTCGAGGGTCGAGGATGGCACGCAAGGAACGACAGGAGCCTCCCGCCCCGACCATCGACGTGGCCGAGTGCCAGCGGCGGATCGGCTACGAGTTTCGCGACCCGGCGGTCCTGCTCGCCGCTCTGACCCACGCCTCCGGTGCCCGGCACCGGCTCGCCTCCAACGAGCGGCTCGAGTTTCTCGGCGACGCGATCCTCGGGTTTCTCGTCTGCGAGACGCTCTACCACCTGTTCCCCGAGTCGCTGGAGGGGGACCTGACGCGGATCAAGTCGGTGGTCGTGAGCCGGGAGACGTGCAGCCGGATCAGCGAGCGTCTCGGGCTCGTCGATTTCCTGATCGTGGGCAAGGGGCTGTCGGCCGGCCGGCCGGTGCCCGAGTCGGTCCTCTCCGACCTCTTCGAGTCGCTGGTGGCGGCCCTGTACCTCGACGGCGGCATGGAGGCGGTGCGGCCATTCATCGCCCGGCTCGTCGGACCGGAGATCGAGCAGGTGGCGTCGGGGGCGCAGGGCTGCAATCACAAGTCACTCCTCCAGCAGTGGTCGCAGCGCGACTTCGGGATCACGCCGACCTACGAGGTGCTGGCGGAGTCGGGGCCCGACCACAGCAAGAAGTTCCACGTCTCGGCCCAAATCGGCGGCCGGCGCTACTCCCCGGCCTGGGGCCGCAACAAGAAGGAGGCGGAGCAGGGGGCCGCCGCCAACGCCCTTGGCGAACTGCGGGCCGAGGCGACGGGCACCTGAGCGGGCCCGCTCAGTGCCAGTGCCATGCCTGGCCGTGGCCCGCTCGTCAGTCGTCGAAGCGGACCTCGAGGATCTCGAACTTCTGCGTGCCGATGGGCACCTCGATGGCGACCCGCTCCCCCACCTTGCGACCGAGCAGCCCCTGGGCGAGCGGGCTGGTGACGTTGATTCGGCCGCGATCGTAGTCCTCCTCGCCAGCGCCGACGAGCACGAACACCTCCTCGTCGCCGAACGTCAGGTCCTTGACGACGACCGTGGCGCCGAACACCACCTCGTCACCCGCCTCCTTGGCCCGTTCCACGATCACCGCCCGGGCGAGCTTGTCGCGCAGGAGATTGATTTTCGCCTGGAGGAGACCCTGGCTCTCCCGGGCACCGTGGTATTCGGCGTTTTCGCTCAGGTCCCCCTCGCTGCGGGCGGCGGCGACGCGGGCCGAGAGCTTCGGCATCTCGACGTTCTCCAACTCGTCGGCCTCGGCCTTGAGCTTGTCGTAGCCGGCGCGGGTCATGGGAATGCGATCGGACATGGCGTGGGTCTCCAGCCAACGGGAAAGCGGGCCGCTCGGCCGGGCCCGCGGGTGGCGCCGCTCAGGCCGGCGCGGATGACTCGGGTGAATAGAGCAGCCGGCCGCAGCTGCGGCAGACGATGATCCGGCCCATGAGCAGGTCGGAGAGCATGTTGCCGGTGAGCGACTGGAAGCAACCGCCGCAGCTCTGCCCCTCCACGGCGGCGAGGCCGTCGGCGCCCTTCTGCTTGACGATCCTCTCGTAACGGTCGCGGACGTCGGCTGGCAGGTCACGCTCCACCGTCTCCAGTTCGCCACGGACGCGGGCCACCTCGTCGGCGAGCCGGCCGGCCTCGGCCTCGACGGCCGCCGTGGCGGAGGCGAGCATTTTTCGCGACTCCTCGACCTCCTTCTCAGCCGCCGGCACGGTCGGCTTGAGGGCGTCGATCCGTTCCAGGGCCTCGAGGATCTCGTCCTCGAGCACCTTCGTCGCCATGGCGTCGGCGGCGAGCTGCTCCTTGAGCGCCTGGTATTCGCGGTTGGTCTTGCAGGCGTTGAGTTTGCCCTCGAGGTCGCGGTGCTTGGCTTCGGCCGACTTGAGCTGCAATTGCTTCTGGTCGGCGGCCATCCGCGCCTTCTTGACGTCGTCCTGGGCCGCGGCCTTGCGGGCCTCGGCGGCCTCCAGCTGCCGCGTGCCGGCGGCGACCTTGCGTGGACCGGCAGTCTGCCTGTCGCGCAGGTCGGCGAGTTGCCGGTGGATGCGGTGCAGGGTGCGAAGGGTGGCGGCGGAGACGGCGACGGCCATGCGGCGGACCTGCTGCGGGACGGGAGACACGTACCGAAACAGTCTAGCAGACTCTGGAAGCAATTTTGCCGGGCCGTTCTCGGCGCGGAACGGGCGCAGGTCTTTGCGCAGAAGCGATGCCGCGCCGTCCCCCGGCCGGGCGGGCCGGCCGGGGAACGCGGGCGGGTTGCCGACGGTCGCGGGGCGGCTCAGTTGACCGAGCCGGCGGCGCCCTCGAGGAAGTTTTCCAGTTGCCGAGACCGGACCGGGTGCTGGAGCTTCTTCACCGCCTTGGCCTCGATCTGCCGGACACGCTCGCGGGTCACGCGGAAGATCCGCCCCACCTCCTCGAGCGTGTAGGTGTAGCCGTCGGTGAGGCCGTACCGCAGCCGGATGATCTCCCGCTCCCGGTACGTGAGCGTCTTGAGGAGTGTCTCGATCCGGTCGCGAAGCAGGCCGTGGGTCGTGGAGTGCGTCGGGCTGGCCACGCTGGCATCCTCGACGAACTCGCTGAAGCTGGCGTCCTCGCTCTCCCCGACCGGCCGGTCGAGGCTCATCGGCTGCCGCCCCATGTCGAGCACCCGCCTGGCCTCTTCCACCGGAACCCCGGCCGCATGGGCGATCTCCTCCGGCGCCGGCTCACGGCCGAGCTCGTGGAGGAGCTTCTTGGCGGTCGTCCGCAGCTTGGAGAGGACGTCGATCATGTGCACCGGGATGCGGATCGTCCGCGCCTGGTCGGCGATCGCCCGCGTGATCGCCTGGCGGATCCACCACGTGGCGTAGGTCGAGAACTTGAACCCGCGCCGGTACTCGTACTTGTCCACCGCCCGCATCAGCCCCGTGTTCCCCTCCTGGATGAGGTCGAGGAAGGAAAGGCCGCGGTTGCGGTACTTCTTGGCGATCGAGACCACGAGCCGGAGGTTCGACGCCGACAGGTTCCGCTTCGCCGCCTCGTACTCGGTCCGCAGCTTCTCCAGCATCTGCACCCGGGTGCGGAGCGACCGCGGGCTCTCCAGCGTGGTGAGCATCAGGTCGCGCAGCTCCTTCCGCATGTCGTCGCGGTCGGCGGGGGCGATCGTGCCCGCCTTCATGAGTCGGAGGTCCTCCTGGAGCCTGTCCATGCGGGCCGACATCCCGCGCAGGATCTTCACCAGCGGCTGGACGCGACGGGTCCGCAGGCTGAGCTCCTCGACGAGCACGAGCGACTTGGCACGCGCACGTCGAAAGCGGAGCCGGGCGTCCCGGGCGTCGGCGGCCGAGGTCCGCTTGCTGACGAGGAGGCGGAAGTCGGCCCGGCTCGCCTCCATGAGGTGGTCGAGCGTCGCCAGGTTGTGCGGCATCCGCGACTGGATCTGCTCCTTCGTGAGCCGCTCGGTGAGCGACACCTTGATGGTGCGGTCGAAGGGGAGCTGCCCCTCGTGGACGCGGCGCAGCGTGTCGACCGTCGTCCGCAGCGAGTAGGCGCTGCCGAGGACCGCACGGCGGAACCGCTTCCGCGTGACCTCGATCCGCTTGGCGAGCGAGATCTCCTCGCGCCGGGTGAGGAGCGGAATCTCCGCCATCTGGGCGAGGTACATGCGGATCGGGTCGTTGCCGGCGTTGGACGGAGGCGTGGTGATCGCCTCGTCGCGCCGGGGCTTGGCCGGAACGGGGGCGGGAGCCGCGGCAGCGGCCGGCGCTGCCGGCTCAGCCTCGGGCTCCGGGGGCGTGTCGACGAGTTCGATCCCCTGCTCCTCGAGGGCCACGAGGAGGGCGTCGATCTTCTCCGGATCAACCGCTTCGTCCGGGAGGTAGGCGTTGACCTGGTCGAACGTCAGATAGCCCTGAGACCGGCCAGCGGCGATGAGCTGCGACAGGTCGCCCTCGGCGTGCGGCCCGGCTGCCGGAACATGGTCGGGCAGTCGGTTGACCGCCGTGTGATGCTGCTGGTTTTGACCGCGGGAAACGCTCGTCATACTCGGTTCTCCTTCACCATCGTACCGTCAACTCGCACCGCCCCCCGACCCGTCCGGAGGCAAAGCCCAGGACCGGCCGATCGCAGCGACGAGACGGGCACCCTTACCCATCCTTGGGCTCGGACATGCCCTGGACGGCCCGCCGCTCCGCGACGAGCCGTTCCAGAAGTTCAGCCTCCGACCGGGAATCCAGCCGGGATGTTTTCAGCGCCCGGGCGCTCACGTGCGCCTGCCGCTCCGCGGAGCGGCGACGCAGGGCGTCCTCGAGGTGCCGGAGCCGCTCGCCGGGGGCGAGCGGGCCGCGTGAAGCGGCCGACTCGTCGGCCGCGACCAGCAAGCTCTGCAGCGCCGGGTCGCCGATCTCGAGCAGGAGAGCGGGCAGGGCGACGGGCCGCCCCTCCTGGTGGAGCCGCTCGGCGGCGGCCAGCACCGTCCGCGCCTCCGCGGTCTCGAGTTCCGAACCGCCGGACTGGCGCACGATGAGGCCGATGCTGTCGGGCACACCGACGAGGACCTCGATCACCTCCCGGTCCCAGGCGGGGAGTCTGGGCAGGGCGGTCGTGCGCAGCGCGGCGCCGGCTGCGTCCGCAGCGGCGGGAGCCGGCCCAGTGGAGCCACGGAGGTCCAGGACCCGGCTGCGCAGGACGTCACGCGAGATCCCGAACCGACGCGAGAGTCGGCCGAGCACCTGGTCCTCGCGGAGACGACGCTGCGACGGCGAGAGCGGGGACCGGGGCGAGACGCGGGCCAACGCGCCGAGCACGCTCTCAAGCGCCGTCAGGGCGGCGTCGTCGCCGGCGTCCGGGGCCAGAGACGCGATCGCCTCCTCCATGCGGTAGTCGAGCGGGTCGATCGCTGCGGCGACGAGCGCCTCGAAGGCCTCGCGACCCCGCTCGAGGACGAACTCGCAGGGATCGACGCCAGCGGGCATCCGCGCGATCCGCACGTCGATCGGCTCGGCGAGGAGGACGTCGAGGATTTCGTTGGCCCGCCTGCGACCGGCGTCGTCGCCGTCGAGGAGGAGCACGATCCGGTCCGCATAGCGGCGGATGAGTTTGGCGTGCCGCTCGCCGAGGGCCGTGCCGAGGACGGCGACCACATCGCCGATCCCGGCCTGCCGGGCGGCGAGGCAGTCGGTGTAGCCCTCGACCACGATCGCCCGGCGCGAGGCCGCCATCGCCTCGCGGGCCGTGTCGAGGCCGTAGAGCATCGAACTCTTGGAGAACAGCGGCGTCTCGGGGGAGTTGATGTACTTCGCCGGATCGTCCGAGCCGGGGAGGACGCGGCCGCCGAAGGCGATGCAACGGCCCTGCGGATCGCGGATCGGGAACATCGCCCGGCCGCGGAAGCGGTCGTAGTGGCCGCCGCGTTCCTGGCGCTCGACGACGAGGCCGGCCCGGGCAAGATCCTGCGGCTGGAAGCCGGCGGCCGACGCCTGCCGGAGAAGCCAGTCCCACGCTTGCGGCGCGAACCCGAGTTGGAAGTGGCCGATCGTGCGCTGGTCGAGGCCGCGGCCGGCGAGGTAGTCGCGGGCCGGGCCCGCCTCGGGAGCCGAGAGCAGGCAGGCATGAAACCGCTCGGCAGCCCACGTGCAGATGCGGACGAGGGCGGCCTTGTCGTCGGTGGGGAGGCCGGCCCGGCCGCGGGGCATCTCGATTCCGGCCCGGTCGGCCAGTTGCTCGATGGCCTCGCGAAACTCGAGTTTCTCCATGCGCATGACGAAGTTGAAGACGTCACCGCCGATGTCGCAGACCCAGCAGCGGAACGTCTGCCGCTCAGGGTTGACCTGCAGGCTGGGGCGGGAGTCGTCGTGCCACGGGCAAAGGCCGACAAGCCCGCGGCCCGATCGCTTCAGCGAGATGTAGCCCCCCACGAGGTCGACGATGTCGATCGCGTCACGGACCCGCTCCTTGAGGTCGTCTCGGGACGGCGGCGGGGCATGCTGCTGGGCCACGGTGAAACCTGTCACGTGGATACGGGGGCGATCAGCACCGAAACGAATCACCGTTCGAATCTAGAACCTCCCCGAGAACGGGTCAACGCCAAGAAACTGCGGCGCATTTCGCCTAGATTGCCAGGCCGCTGCGGCGGCGGGAACACGATCAAAGCCGCGTCCTCACGCGTCGCCGCGTTGTCGCGCTCGGTGTGCTCGGTGTGCCAGGAAACGGCGTCGTGGCGGTCGGCGCCGCCGCCGCATCAGGACATGAGCCGATCGACGCTGTCGAGGAGCCGGTCCATCGGAAACGGCTTGCGGATGTAGTCGTCCACGCCGAGCATCTCCGCGTAGGCCTTGTGGCGGGCCCCTTCGTTGGCCGTGATCATGATCACGCGAACCGGATCGGGCTTTGTCCGCCGCAGCCACTCGAGGACGATGAAGCCGCTCCGCTTCGGCATCATCATGTCGAGAATCACCAGGTCGGGGGCGTCGCGCTCCGCCAGCACCGCCCCCTGGTTCCCGTCCCGGGCCACGAGGATCACGTAGCCGCGGGATTCGAGCACGGTCCGCATCGACTCGACGATCTCGGGGTCGTCGTCCACGAGGAGGATTCGCTTTCCCGTCCCGGCGGCGGAATCCGCGGGGATCGAGGACTCCCCGGGCAACGCCGGATCGCGCGGCGCGGAGGTTTTTCTGGGCTTCTTGAGGGCTGTCATGAGGGTGCGAACACAGGGTGTATGAGCCGGTGGGAAGCCACGGAAAGCCCACGATTGGAGGAGCGGAGTTTAGCCGCGCCAGGCTCATCAATCCATCCCGGACCCCGCTCTGGGCCGGGGACCGCAGGACAGGCACACGGCCGCCATGACAAGTCCGAGCGCCGCGCCACAGCAGACATCGCTCGGATAGTGGGCCAGCGAGACGACCCGTTGCATGGCGGCAAGGGCGGCGATGGCGGCGAAGAACCACGTCGCCTGCGGATAGCGCCAGGAGAGGGCTGCGGCGAGTCCGGCCGCCGTCGCGGCATGCCCCGATGGAAAACTCGCCAAATCGGACGATCCAGGGTCGGTCAGCGCCAGCGCCCCGTCACCGAACGTGGCCAGAGCGCTTGGCAGGTCGGCAAGATCGGCCGCCCGAGGCCTGACCCGGGCGATCGTCGCCTTGATCAGATTCGCCGCCAGGCCGCCGGCATACGTGGCGGCCACCATCCGCGCGAAGTCGCTCCAGCCGGCGTTTCCCGAGCGGCCCCGGCGGAGCGTGGGATCGAGCGCGAGTACGGCGGCGAGGAGAACGGCCACCCCGGTGCCGTGGGCGAACGCCTCGCTGAAGTTGAGGAGCCGGACGATCTCCCTCTCGACTCCCCGGAAGTCCTTGAAGGAGGTGAGTCGCGGACGGTGGGAGCGCAGCCACGTGGCGACGGGCAGGTCGACCGCCAGGGAGGCGAGGCCAAGGCAGGTGAGGACCGCTGCCACGGCGAGCAGCCGCTGCCAGTGACGGGTGGTTTCGCGACGGAAAAGCAATCCGGCCATCGGGCCGAGTGTCGCAAAGCCGTGGCGGCCGGTCGAGAGGAAATCCCGCTTGGCGGGACGCGGGCCGGGCGTCAGTGCCAGAGACCGCGGTCGAGCAGCCGGTAGTTGATCGCCTCGCTGACGTGCTGGCAGGCAATCGTGTCGGCGGCGTCGAGGTCGGCGATCGTGCGGGCCACGCGCAGCACCTTGTCGTGAGCCCGGGCCGAGAGGCCGAGGTCGGCAACGGCGGCCCGCAGCAGTTCGGCCGCCGGCGGATCGAGTCGGCAGAATTCCCGGACCTCGCGACTGTTCATCCGGGCATTGGACCGGGTGCCCCGGCCTTCGAAACGGCGTGCCTGGCGCAGGCGGGCGGCGAGTACGGCCTCGCGCATCTGGGCGCTCGACGTGCCGGGGCGGCTGGCCGAAAGCTCGCGGAACGGCACCGCCGGCACCTCGAGATGGATGTCGATCCGGTCGACCAGCGGCCCGGAGATCTTGCCCATATATCGCTCGACCTGCGGCAACGCGCACTGGCACTCGCGCCGCGGGTCGCCCCGGTAGCCGCAGGGGCAGGGATTGAGGGCCGCCACGAGCATGAAGTCGGCGGGAAACGATGTCGTCGATCTGGCGCGGCTGATCGTGATCCTTCCATCCTCGAGCGGCTGCCGGAGCACCTCGAGCGTGCGCCGATTGAACTCGGGGAGTTCGTCGAGAAACAGCACGCCGTTGTGGGCCAGCGATATCTCCCCGGGCATCGGAATGGAGCGGCCGCCGATCAGGCCGGCCTCGCTGATCGTGTGGTGCGGCGCGCGGAACGGCCGCGTCGCCAGCAGCGGCTGCCCCGGCTGCAGGAGTCCGAGCGCACTGTAGATGCGCGTGGTCTCGATCGACTCGGCGGCGGAGAGCTGGGGCAGGATCGTCGGCACGCGCTTGGCGAGCATCGTCTTGCCCCCGCCAGGCGGGCCGACCATCAGACAGTTGTGCTGCCCGGCCGCGGCGACACACAACGCCCGCTTCGCAGCCTCCTGGCCGCGGACGTCGGCGAAGTCGACGTCATAGGACGCGAACCGGTCGAACCACTCGTCGACCCGCGGGGGCGCCGGTGGGATCGTGATGTCGCCGGCGAAGAACTGCACCGCCTCCGTCAGCGACGACACCGGAATGACGTCAATCCCCTCGACGACCGCCGCCTCGGTGGCGCTGGCCGTCGGCACGACGACGCCCTTGAGCGGGCGGCCCGATGCGGAGGGGCACCGGGCCTGAACAGCCGCGGCCATCGCGATCGACAGAGCGCCGCGGGCCGGCCGCGTCGAGCCCTCCAGTGACAGTTCGCCGACCACCGCGTAGTCGAGGAGCCGGTCGGAGGAGAACTGACCGCTGCCGGCGAGGATGCCGAGCGTGATCGGCAGGTCGAAGGTGGCTGCCTGCTTCGGCAACTCCGCCGGGGCAAGGTTGACCACGATCCGGTCGTTGGGGCGATTGAAGCCGGAGTTGACTATCGCCCGGGCGACCCGGTGCGTGCTCTCGCGGATCGCCGCGTCGGGCATCCCGACGAGCACCGTCGCCGGCAGGGCGCCTGCCGACACATCGACCTCCACGTCGACGGGAACCGCGTCGATGCCGAGCAGGGAAAACGTCTGCAGCCGGGCAAGCATGAAAGGGTCCTTTCGCCTGAAGAGTGTCGCGTCGCCTGAAGCGTGTCGCGGTGATGGCCGCCAGTGTGTGATACGTGCGTGCACTATAAACACATGTATAGTATTGTGTCAAGAGGGTGTGCCGACGACCCGCAATTCGGTTAGGATCTGACAGTCGTCTCTCCCACCACCTCGAGCCTCGCAAACGCCATGCGCCCCTTTCCGATCATCCCGCTCTCGCGGTGCCAGCCGCCGGCATTCGTCAGGCTCCTCGTCGCCGTCGTCTCGGTCGGCGTGGCCGCCGCCGTCGTGCGGCCGGCCGGGGCCGACGAGGGGATGTGGCTCTTCAACCAGCCGCCGCTGGAGGCCCTCGAGAAACAACACGGAGCCACGCTCTCAGCCGAATGGCTCGCGCACGTGCAGCAGGCCGCGGTGCGGTTCAGCTCCGGCGGCTCCGGCTCGTTCGTCTCGGCCGACGGCCTCGTCCTCACCAACCATCACGTCGGTGCCGACGCCATTGCCAAGCTGGGGGACGAGACGCATGACTACATGCGCGACGGCTTCGAGGCGGCGACCCGCGGCGACGAGCTCAAGTGCCACGACCTCGAGCTCAACGTGCTCGTGTCGATCGAGGACGTGACGGCACGCGTGCAGGGGGCGGTGGCGCCGAGCATGGCGGCCGACGAGGCTGCCGCGGCCCGGCGCCGGGTGATGGCGGAGATCGAGAAGGAGTCGCTGGCGGCGACGGGGCTGCGAAGCGACGTCGTCACGCTCTACCAGGGAGGCGCCTATCACCTCTACCGGGCCCGCAAGTACACCGACGTGCGGCTGGTGTTCGCCCCTGAGAAGCAGATCGCCTTCTTCGGCGGCGACGCCGACAACTTCGAGTTTCCCAGGTACAACCTCGACGTCTGCTTCTTCCGTGCCTACGAGAATGGCAAGCCGGCCCGCGTGCCGCACCACCTACGCTGGGCTGCCAGGCCGGTGGGCGCGGATGACCTCGTCTTCGTGGCGGGGCACCCAGGCCGCACCGATCGGGCAAACACGCTGGCCGAATTGCTCGCCATGCGCGATCGTAGCGTGCCCGCAACCATCCAGACCCTGGAGCGGCTGGAGACGACGCTCGGCTCGTATGCCACCGAGGGCCCGGAGCAGGCGCGGCAGGCGAACGACGATCTGTTTGGCGTGCAGAACAACCGCAAGCGGCAGCGCGGCATGCTCGCCGGGCTCCTCGACCCGGCGGTCATGGCGGCGAAGCAGCGGGCCGAGACGAAGGCCCGGGGGCGCTACGAGGAGCGCATTCGCCACGAGGAGCGCATTCGCTCCGAGGCCGGCCCCGACGGCCGCCGCTCCGCCTACGCGCGGATCGAGGAGGCGGAGATCGAGGTGGCGAAGATCGCGCTTCGCTACCGGATGCTGGAGGCCGGGCAGGGGTTCAACTCGGCGTTCTTCTCGAACGCCCGCACGCTCCTCCGGGCGGCCGAGGAGCGGGCCAAGCCGAATGGCGAGCGCCTCCGGGAGCACCGCGATTCCAACCGCGAGTCGCTCGAACTGCGGCTGCTGTCCGCCGAACCGCTGTACGACGACTTCGAGATCGTCAAGCTCGCCGACTCGCTCACGGCCCTCGTCGTCGCGCTGGGAACCGACGACGAGCTCGTTCGGGCCGCGCTCGGGGGAGAGTCGCCGCGCGAGCGGGCGGCGGAGCTCGTCCGCGGCACCACGCTCGGCGCCCGGCCGGCCGCCGCCGGTCGGCCCGACACCCGGCGCGACCTGCTCGCGGGTGGCGCGGCGGCCGTGGCGGCGTCGACCGATCCGATGCTCGGGCTGGCGCGGACGGTCGATGCCGAGTCGCGTCGGCTGCGGAAGATCGTCGAGGCCGCGCAGGAGGTGAAGCAACAGGCCCACGCCGAGATCACCCGCGACCGCTTCGCGTCGGAGGGGGCAGCCATGTATCCCGACGCCACGTTCACGCTTCGGCTGGCCTATGGCACGGTGAGGGGCTACGAGGAGGACGGCCGCACGGTGGCGCCGATCACGACCTACGGGGGGCTCTTCGCCCGGGCCAGGGAAAAGCGGGACACTCCGCCCTTCGACCTCCCGCCGCGCTGGAGCCGGCTGCGGCCGCGGCTCGAGGCCGACCCCGACTTCCTCGCCACGCCGTTCAACTTCGTCTGCACGGCCGACATCATCGGAGGCAACTCGGGGAGCCCGGTGGTGAACCGGGCCGGTGAGCTCGTGGGGCTGATCTTCGACGGCAACATCCATTCGCTGGTGACGGGCATCACCTACGACGCCGTCCGCTCGCGGGCCGTGTCGGTCGATGCCACCGGGATCCGGACCGCACTGCGGACCGTGTACGGGGCGGGAGAGCTGCTCGCCGAGATCGATGCCGCGGCGGCCGCCGGCAACGCGGCGCCTGGCTCGCCGGCGGGCGGCGCGACCGCTGCCCACGCCGACTGGCGGCCGCTGTTCGACGGCAAGGCGCTCGGCACGTGGAAGCCGAGCGATTTCGGCGGCGGGGGCGAAGTGAGCGTCGTCGACGGAGCGATCCGGATCGAGATGGGGGCCGACCTGAGCGGCATCACGTGGTCGGGCGACTTTCCCCGTGACGATTACGAGATCGAGCTCGAGGCCCGGCGGGTCGAGGGCGGGGACTTCTTCTGCGGGCTCACCTTCCCGGTCGGCAAGGACCCGTGCAGCTTCATCGTCGGCGGCTGGGGCGGAGGCGTGGTCGGCCTGTCGAGCATCGACGGCGAGGACGCGGCGAACAACGCCACGACGAGTGTGCAGGAGTTCAAGTCCGGCCGCTGGTACGCTGTGCGGGTGCGGGTCACCGCGGAGCGGATCGTCTGCTTTCTCGACGGCCGGATGGTGGTCGACCAGCGCCGCGCGGGACGCACGATCTCGATCCGGGATTCGGTGGCCCCCTCGAAGCCGCTCGGGATCGCCACCTACGCCACCGTCGGGGAGCTGAAAAACATTCGCTGGCGGCCGGTCGAGAAGGCCGACGCTGCGAAGCCGCGCTGACCCGCGCCGCGACCGTCACCCTGAACCCGAGCCCGAGCCCGAGCATGAATCCCGACCCGGCTGACAAGATGCGGCGCAGGATCACCGCCGCGGCGGCCCGCGGCGTGGGCGGCGGCAGCGATGCCACGCGGGCAACGTTTCGCGCGGCCCGCCGGCTGGCTCGCGGCTGGGTGCCGGCCGAGCATCTGCCTTCGCCGCTCGAAGTCCACGGCGCCGCAGCCCGGAGCATCGCTCCCGGGGCGGCACACGGGGACCGGCTGGCGCGGATCGCCGCGATCGTGGGGGTGCTCGAGCGCGTCAGTCCCGAGCCCGTCGGTGCAACGCGGGAAGACATGCTCGACCAGTCGCTGCGCGTCTTCGGGATCGTGCACGCCGAGCGGCCGTTCGACGAGGAGCTGCTCACGGCCGCGCTCGTCCACGACGTCGGCATGGCGATCGACCGTACCGATCCGGTGACGCGGGGCATCGAGGCCCTCGGCGACCTGATCACGCCCCGGACCCGCTGGTTCGTCGAGACGCTTCCCGTGGCCCGGGCCTACGACGAACGGACGCTCGGCCAGCGGGCCCGGCAGCGGCTCGAGTCGCAACCCGATTTCCTCGACATCCTGCTGCTCGCCGAGGCGGGCCGCCACGCCCGGGCCGGCGGCCCGGATGGCCCGTCGCTCGAGGCGGCGATCGCGATCCTGCGTGAACTGGACCGGCGCGATGCGGCCTGCGACAATTGACGATCAGTCGCCACACACACGTGGACGACACGTTCTGCACGACCCGCCGGGAGCCTCTATTCGTGGAGACGATGAACATGAAGACGACGACGCGTAGCGCCCCTATGGTTATGACAGGTGTTCTTTCCGTGGCCGTGGTCATGGTGACGGCCGCGTTCGCGTTGGCCGCCGAACCCAAGGGGCCCCCTCCGGCCGGCCTGCGGGTCGGCTTCATGGCCTATTACACGCCGGAGACCGAGCTCGTCATCAAGGCGGCCGGCATCGAGAACCATCGGCGCGTCGAGGCCGCCTGCGCGAGCCTGCATCCGCTCTCCTTCACCCAGGGAGGGGCGGCGGCGGTGCCGGAGCGGGCCCGGGTGGCGCTCGAGAAGGGGGAGGTCGATGCCCTGCTGATCTGCACGTGGGCGAGTTATCCGCCCCGCTGGTACGCCCGCGTTGGCGAGACGTCGAGCCTCTCGGAACTGGCCGCGCTCGGGTCGACCAACAACAAGGACTTTCGGATCCTTTGGCACGCCTTCATGATGCCGCGGTTCGACAAGCCGGCCAGTGCGGATGCGAAGCCGGCCATGAATCTCGAGCAGTCGCGGCAGGGGCTCGCCGCCGAACGGAAGCAGCTCGAGGCGGAGGTGGACGGCGTCAACCAGCGGCTCGGCAGGAGGGTGGCCTGCATCGTGCCCGTGGCGGATGCGGGGCTCGCGTTCATGGACGAGGTCGTGGCGGGCAAGGTGCCCGGCGTCACCGATCCCGCCGAGCTCTTCGACAGCCCCGGCAGTTGGGGGCCGGGACGGCACCTGATCGCGCTGGCGGCCTACTGCCACTACGCCACGCTCTACCGGGCATCTCCCGAGGGGCTCGCCGTGCCGTTCCCGGAGTTCAAGTCCAAGCCCAAGGGGGCGCCGGCGGAGATCGTCCTCGGCGTGCTCACGCCCGCCGAGGACGCGATCCTGCAGCGGGTCGCGTGGGAAACGGTGTCGAAGTATCCGTATGCCGGCGTCGCCGCAGAGAAGTAACAGTCGGTTCTCACCCCGGGGGAGGGAATTCACGATGACCCGATCTCGCGTCATTCACACGCTGACGGCCAGTCTCCTGTTCGTCGCCCTGCCACTGATCGCGGTCGCCGCGGAGCCGGCGGCGGCTCCGCCTGGCCTGCGGATCCTGTACAGCGGCGACAGCTGGCATCGCTTCATGCCGAGCCTCATGGAGCGGATCGGGGCCGCCGCGGGCATCACCGATCAGAAGTTGACCGTGGGTTGGGCACTGAACACGGGGGGCTACGGCAAACTCGGCACGGTGCTCGACGAGGGAACGTTCGACGCCATGAGCTGGGGGCGGCCCGGTTGGGACCAGGGTGGGCTGCAGCAGTTCCTCGGCCAGGGAGTCATCGACAAGGGGCTGAAGAACAACCGGCAGTTCCGCTTCTACGTGCAGATGGCGTGGAACGTCTCCGATGGCCGCGGCGGTATCAAGACGGTCGCAGACTACGACGCCTCGAATCTGGCCGACGTGCAGGCGGCCTACGACCGCGGCCGCAAGGGGGTGGAGGCGCTGGCGGACGAGATCAACGGTAAGCAGGGCCGGCGAGTCATGTTTCTCGTCCCCGTCGGCGAGGCGGTGACGAAGCTGCGGGGCATGATCGTGGAGGGCAAGGTGCCGGGCGTGGAGAGGCAGTCGCAGGTGTTTACCGATGCCATGCCGCACGCCGGGCCGCTGGCCGCGGAACTGGCCGCCTACTGCAACTACGCTGCCATCTACCGGTCGTCGCCGGAGGGCCTGGCGATCAAGGACGGCGTGCCCGCGGAGCAGCGGGCCATCATCCAGGCGATTGCCTGGGAGACGGTCTCGAAGTATGCCTACGCCGGAGTCAGCGACGCGAAGTGACGGCGGCCGACAGCATCAGCGGCCGGTACCCCGGCACGGCGTCAGCGCGGGGCCGGCGGGGTGGCGCTCTTCAGGAGCCGGAATAGGTCGCTGTCGGTGGTGAGGATCAGCGTGCTGTCGCGGCCGAGCGTCTCGCGGTAGGTGTCGAGTGTTTTCATGAAGGTGTAGAACTCCGCTGCCCGCGGGCCGGCGGTGTAGGCACGGGCGTAGATCTCCGACGCCCGGGCGTCGGCCTTGCCGCGGATCTCCTGGACCGTGCGGTACGATCCGGACTGGATCTCCTGTAGGTCGCGGTCGCGGCGGCCGGCGATCTTGGCCGCCTCGCCCGCCCCCTCGGAGCGGAACCGATCCGCGATCTGCAGCCGTTCCGACATCATCCGGTCGTAGATCTTCTCGATCACCCCCGGCTTGTAGTTGATCCGCTTGACGCGGACGTCGAGGAGCTCGATCCCCCAGATGCCGACCTTCTCGCGGGCGGCGGCGAGGATCTCCTGCTCGAGCGCGTGACGGCCGAAGCGGATCGGCGGCAACGGGGCCGCCGCCTCGCCGGGCGCGGCTGCCTCGCCGGCGGCGCCGCGAACCTTGTCGGAACGGACGAGTTCGATGAGCGCGTGACGGGCGACGACGTTGCGGGTCTCGCTGCCGATGATGTCGTCGAGCCGGGAGACGGCACTCCGCTCGTCCCGCAGGCTCTGCAGGTAGGTGAGCGGATCCTTGATCCGCCAGCGGGCGAAGGTGTCCACCACCACGTAGAGCTTGTCGAGGGTCGTCATCTCGGCGGCGGCGCCGTCCCATTCGAGGATTCGCTTCTCGAACCGGTTGGCGGACTGCATGAAGGGGATCTTGAAGTGCAGGCCCGGGCCCGAAGCGGAGCCGTCGGCGTTGATCGGGGCGCCGATGGGGCGGCCGAACTGGGTGATCACCACCTGCTCCGCCTGGTCCACGGTGTAGGCGCAGCCGAGGATGGCGACGGCGGCCAGCAGGGCGAGCACCAGCCCGGCCGGCGAGACGACGACGTCGCCGAGGCTGCGAAGCGCCCGGAGGAGCGGATGATTGATCGGCAACGGGCTCATTTGCGGGGGGCTCCGGGCTGGTCCGTGACTGGGGGCTGGAGGTTCATGAGGGGGAGAAACTGCTTGGCATCGGCGTCGAGGATCACCTTATTGCCGAGTTTCGGCAGCACGGCGCCGATCGTCTCCAGGTACAGCCGCTGCCGGGTCACGTCCGGTGCCTTGTCGTACTGCTCGAGGAGTGCCGAGAACCGGGCCACGTCCCCCTCGGCTTCGTTGACCCGCTTCAGCGCGTAGCCGTCGGCGTCGCGGATCGCCCGCTCGGCCTCGCCGCGGGCCCGGGGGACGACCTTGTTGTATTCGCCGTTGGCCTGGTTGATCATCTGCTCACGCTCCTGCTGGGCCCGGTTCACCTCGTCGAAGGACCGCTGCACGGGGGCGGGCGGGTGGACGTTCTTGAGCTGCACCTGCTGGACCCGCATGCCCATGTTGAGTTCGCGGACGAGCCCCGTGAGCTTGGCGATCGCCTCGTTCTCGATCTCCTGGCGGCCGACCGTCAGCACCTCGTCCACCGTGCGGTCCCCGACGACCTCACGCATCACGCTCTCGGCGAGGTCGCGGAAGGTGGGCCCCGGCTCGCGGTGATTGAACAGGTAGCGCTCCGGATCGTCGATCTCGTACTGCACGACCCACTCGACGTGGGCCGCATTGAGGTCACCGGTGACCATGTCGCTCTCCCGTTCCGACTCATTCGACGCTTGGTCGGGATTGAGCGCGCCCGGAGTGCCGAAGCCGAACTCCATCTTCAGCTGCCGTTTGACCGGGATGACGGTCACCGTGTCGATGCCGAAAGGCAGCTTGAAACGCAGGCCGGGGCCGACCGTGCCGATCAGCCGGCCGAACCGCTGCACCACGCCCACGCTCTCCGGGCCGACGGTGTAGATGCCGCGCGAGAGGCCGGCGATCAGGGCGGCGGCGAGCGCGGCGGCGACGAACAGCCGGAGTGACGCCGCCGACGGGACGCCGGGAGTGGCGGGGGTGCCGGGACGGCGTGGGAAGCCCGAGGAGCCTGGAGAGGACATAGGTGGGTACCGAGGGACGGGGATGACAAACAGTGATACCCAGAAAAAGAACGGTCGTCGAATCGGGACGTGCGTGATTTTTCCACCGCCCGTTCCCGGGCGTCCCGGGCCTGCCGGCCGGGTTGCGCCGGCAGTCAGCGCAGGCCGGCGAGAAACGCCACGAGGTCGCGGAGTTCCTGCTTCGACAGCAGCCGGACCAGATCCTCCGGCATCGCCGACTTCGCGGGGCGTCGATCCTCGATCGAGTCGACGGGAATCGTCACCGTCCGCCCCTCGGCCGTCAGCAGTTCGAGCGTCGTCGCATCCTCGCGGCGGACGACCCCCACGTGCCGCAGGCCGTCGTCGGTGACGAGCTGCAGCGACTCGAAGTTGCGGGCGATCGCCTTGTTGGGGACGACGATCGACTCCAGGAGATACTCGCGGCTCTTGTCGGCGCCGATGCGGGCCAGGTCCGGGCCCACGTCGCCGCCGGCGGCCCCGGCCTTGTGGCAACGGACGCAGGACACCTCGACCTTTTCGTGGAAGATCCTGCGGCCGCGTTCGGCGTCGCCGCCGGCGAGCGTCTCCAGGTAGTCGGCCAGCGGCCCGTGTGCGGACTTCGCCTTCGCGTAGGCGGCGAGTTTCTCCTTCATCGGGCCGTCGGCCTGCCGGCCTGCCGCCTCGACGAGTTCCAGCCGCGCCTCGGCGGGAAAGTCGTCGGCCTGCAGCCGGTCGAGCGCCGCGGAGACGATCTCCCGCGCGCCGGGCAGTTTCGCCGGGCCGAGGAGCACGAGCGCCTGCTGCCGCTCGATCGGCGCGCCCCGCTCCACCGCCTCCGCGAGCAGCGGCAGGGCCTCCGCCGGATTCTTCGCGAACAGCAGTTCCCGGCCCGCGGCACGGACGGGCCCCTCCCGATCGGCGAGCGAGGCCGTGATCGCGGTTTCGATCCCCCGGCTGTCGACCGCGGCCAGCGCCCGCAGGGCGTCGGCTCGGGCCGCGGCGGGCTGGTCCGCGTCGGCAATCGTGGCCCGGAGCGCCGGCGCGACCTCGGCGATGCCCATCTTCGCGGCGAGCTGCGCCGCTGCCTGCGCGACCTGCGGTGAGCCCCGGAGCACGCCGGGCATCACGGCCCGCAGCGCCGCCAACGCCGGGTCCGCGGACCGCGCCGGCAGGGGCCGATGAATATTGACCACCCGGTCGCGTGGACCGGGAGCGGCCCACTCCCCGAGCATCGCCAGCGCCTCGAGCCGCATCGGCTCGGGGGCTGCGGGATCGGCGGCGAACTGGGCCAGCGCGACGGCGGATTCGGGGGTGCCGACGCGAAAGGTGGCATTGAGCACACGGCGCAGGAGCGGGTCGCTGGCGGACCGGCGTCCGATCAGGGCCGCGAGGTTGGGAGACGCCGCCTCGATGGGGGTGTCGTTGATCGCCCGCGCGGCCTCGAGAACGACGCGGGGCTCGGCATCGTCGAGGAAGACCGCGACCTGCGGCGCGTTGCGGCGACGGAGGGCGACGACGGCCGCCAGCCGCACCTCCGGCGACTCGTGGGCGGCGAGGCCCAGCAGGCCGGGAACGTCGCCGGCGCCGGCCAGCGCCATGATCCCCGCATGGCGGAGAATCGGATCGGCACCCGCGTCGGCGGCGAGCATCCGCACGACGGCGGGCAGGGCCTCACGGGCCGCCAGTTTTCCCAGGCCCATGGCCGCGAACGCCCGCACCCGCGGGCTGGCGTCGCCGAGTGTCGCGATCAGGCCGGCCGTGGCCGACGCGATGCCGCAGTCGCCGAGCAGTCGCGCGGTCTGTGCCCGGACCTCGGCATCGTCGTCGTCGAGGAGGCCGTCGACGCCGCCGACCGCCGCGGTGTCGCCGCGCCGGGCGATCTGGCCGAGGCCCCACAGGGCGTGCAGACGGGCGAGCCGGCTGGCGGCACCGCGGGCGATCTCGGTCAATCCGGCCACGTCCTTCCTGTCGGCGAGCGCGAATTGGGCGTCCCGGCGGATGCGACGATCGGCATGGGTGAGGAGCGACCGCAGTTCGGCCGTGGGCCGCGACGCGAATCCGGCGGCGAGGAGGGCCGCGACCTGCTTGACCGGCGCGGAGTCGCGGCTCGCCGGATCGAAGAACTTGTAGATCCGTCCCTTGCCCGTTCCGTCCCAGCCCTGCACCCAGTCGCTGACATAGATCGCGCCGTCGGGGCCGAAGTCGACGTCGGTGGCGAGCACGTTGCCGAGGACCTCCTTCTGGTCCTCCACCCTGAAGAACGCCCCCTGCGGCTGGATGCGGAACGACCGGACCGCGCTCCGGTCGGAACCGCCGCGGAAATCGCAGAGGAGGAACCGGCCGGCGAACGACTCGGGCAGCCCCGTGCCCGGGTAGGCGGCGAAGCCCGACGGGCCGGCGCAGATGCCGACGTGGACCGGGGGCACGATCGACGCGGGCGTCGCCCCCTTGTCATAGGCATGCCAGATTTTCTCGCGATTGAAGGGGCCGCGGTCGCCGAGGTACTGGTAGGCCATCCGCCAGCCCGAGTCGCCCCCCTCGACGACGTGCACCAGCCGGGCCTGGTCGCCACTGTCGCTGTTGTTGTCGCCGGTGAACAGGTTGCCGTGGTCGTCGAAGGCCAGTTCCTGCGGATTGCGCAGGCCGGTGGCGAAGATTTCCAGGTTCGAGCCGTCGAGTTCACACCGCAACACGGCGCCGCTCTCGGGATTGGCGAGGTGCCGGTCGCCCTGGCGGACGTCGAGGCCGCGGTCGCCGATGCTGAAGTACAGCCGGGCGTCGGGGCCGATGACGAGGCCGTGCATGTCGTGGCCGCGGTAGGCGAACCGTACGCCGTACCCTTCACTGAGCACGGCCCGGTCGTCGCTGCGGCCGTCGCCGTCGCCGTCCTTGAGGGCGTAGAGCCGGGGGATGTTCGTGTAATAGACCGTGTCGCGGTGGGCGAGCACGCCGGCCCCCGTGCCGTCGAGGATGCCGTTGAACCGATCGGCGAACACGCGTGAGTCGTCGGCCGTGCCGTCGCCATCGGCGTCGACGAGCAGCCGGATCCGGTCGTCACGCAGCGTGTAGGCGTCGATCTTGGTCCCGAGGTGCTTCTTCATGTAGGCCAGCCGGTCGGCGAGCGTCCGCGCGGCGATGTCGTCCGCCACCCAGCCGCCGTGGCTGCGGTTGTCCTCGACGCCTTGGCCTTGGCGAAAGGTCTCGCAGACGTAGATGCGTCCCCGGCCGTCGACGAAGAAGGCGACGATGTTGGCGACGAGCGGCTCGGCGGCGACGACCTGACCGGCGAGGCCGAGCGGATTGCGGATCGCAGCCAGCGAGCGCTGCGGCTCGTCGGAGGCGGCGGCGACCACCGGCTCCTGCGGCGCGGTCGGGGCTGGAGCGAGTGATTCGGGGGGCACGGCTCCGGCCGGAATGGCCAGGCCGAGCAGCAGGCAGCCGGCCGCCGCCACCGGAAAACGTCCGTGCATGGTCAAGGTCCTGCTGCTCCGGTGGAAAGGGGCTGGCCGCCGGCAGTGAGTCCGAACCGGGAATAATAGCCGCCCCGGCGCTGGGCGTCGCTCCCGGGCGGGTCAGGGAGTTTCTTCGTCGAGGGCTGCCCGCAGGGCGTTGCGTGCGTTCCGCCAGCGGCTCTTCACGGTGCGTTCGGAACAGGCCAGCAGTCGGGCCGCGGTCTTCTGGTTGCAGCCCATGTACCAGACACAGTCGAACACCTCGCGGTCCGCGGCCGGCAGGCTGCTCACGGCATCGTGAAACGCCGTCCAGCGGTCGATCCCCTCGTCCGGCGTGGCGGCCAGCTCGACGTGCTGCCGAGGAAACGACCGGTCCTCTCCCGGGGCGACGTTCGTGCCATGGTTGCCGCCGTAGGCCCGCGGCCCGGCATGCTTGCGGGCCAGGTCGATCAGCTCGCGATGGATCTGGCGGGCTGCCAGCGCGAGCAGGTCCCGCGCGGAGCCGGGGTGAACCTCTGCCAACGCGCGATGCAGACGGAGCGACGCATTCTGGAGCACGTCGTCGGTCTCCTCCCAGCGACGTACCTGCGGAAACTGGTGCAGCAGCCGATGGGCGAGAACGCGCAGCCGTGCCTGGGTGAGCTCGAGAATCCGGTCGCGGGCTGCGGCATCGCCGGCGGCGAGACGATCGAGGCAGTCCGCCAGGTCGCTGGCCAGCGTGTCGTCGGTATCCATGCCGCCAATCCGGATGTCGGAGCCGAGGAGGGGGCATCCCCCGATCCTCCATGTATAACGTCCGTCATGGCAGGAACGACGGGAGCGGGCGAACGGCCGGATGATCCTCGGGCAGACGGCCCGGCCGGCACCGGGCATGCCGCGGGGCGGGGGGGACCGTGGACGGGGATCGGGCTCTCCGGCGCCGACGACGACTTCGGCCTCGGCGTTGACCGGCGCCACGTTCCGCAGGGCGTCGCCATCGGTGCCGACCTCGGGGGCGTGACGCTCCTGCGGCTGATCGGGGAAGGGGGGATGGGGCGGGTCTACGAGGGCCGGCAGCGGTCGCCCGACCGGGCGGTGGCCGTGAAAGTGATGCGCGACGTGTTCGCCAGCACCGCGACACTGCGCCGGTTCGAACACGAGGCTGCCGTCCTGGCCCGCCTGCGGCATCCGCACATCGCGCAGATCCACACCTTCGGCACCTGGGACGCGGCCCACGGACCCGTGCCCTACTTCGTGATGGAGCTGGTCGATGCGGCCCGGCCGATCACCCGGTTCGTCGCCGAGACGCGGCTCCCGATCCGGGACCGCGTCCGGCTCGTCCGCGATGTCTGCGCCGCGGTGGCCCACGGGCATCAGCGCGGCGTGATCCACCGTGACCTGAAGCCGGGCAACATCCTCGTGGACGCCGCCGGTGAGCCGAAGGTGATCGACTTCGGCGTCGCCCGTTCGACCGATCGCGACCGGGACGGTGGTCCCGCCACGATCGTTGGGGATCTCGTGGGCACACTGGGCTACATGAGCCCCGAACAACTGGCCGGCGATCCCGACGCGATCGACGCCCGGACCGACGTGCATGCCCTGGGCCTCGTGCTCCACGAGGTCGTCACCGGCCGCCTGCCCCACGACATCGCCGGCATGACGCCGGTGGCGGCGGTGCGCATGCTGGAGAGCCGGATCCGGCCCCCCACGGCCGAGGTCGAGCGGGCGGTGGCGGAAGAAGGCCGGCTGCCGGGGGGCGACGGCCGGTCGCTGGCGGCGATCGCGGCGCGGTGCCTGGAACTGCGGCCTGCGGATCGCTACGCGACCGCCGCGGAGCTGGCGCAGGAGCTCGACCGCTGGCTCGCCAGGGAGCCGGTGACCGCGCGGCCGCAGGGACCGGGCGAGACGCTGCTGCGGCTGGCGCGGCGGCATCGGGCGTGGACGGCGGCCGTGGCTGTCGGGCTGGCGGCGGTCGTGCTCGCGATGGCCGGCATCGGCGCGAGCTGGGTGCGGGCCGAGCGCGAGCGGCGGATCGCCGAGCAGTCGCGGGCGGAGGCGGACAGCCGGGGCCGCGAGGCCGAGCGGCAGGCGGCGGCGGCGCGGGCGGAACTCGCCGTCTCCAACGTGCTGCTCGCGGCCGAGGCCCGCGACCGGGGCAACGTGGCCGAGGCGCGGCGGCTGCTCGACGCGGCCCGCGGTGCGGCGGCCTGGGATCGTGCGCCGATCGAGGTCGCGGCGATCGCGGCGTCGCTCGACGACGCGTCGGCCACGCTCGACGGCCACGCGGGATCGGTGACGGCCGTCGCCTGGTCTGCCGACGGCGGACGGCTGGCCACGGGGGACGGCGCCGGCATGGTCCGCGTCGAGCGTGTCGGCCGCAGCGGACGCGGTACCGGCGACGGCGTGCGGTGCGACCACGGTGGGCGCGTCTGGGCGGTCGCGTTCGCGCCAGACGATCGCCGGCTCGCCAGCGCGTCTTCAGACGGCACGGTCCGCATCTGGGATTCAACCAGTGGGGCGGGCGTCGCGACGCTCGACGGGCATCGTGGTCCCGTCTACGCCGTGGACTTCTCCGCCGATGGCACGCGGCTGGCGACCGCTGCGCGGGACGGCACGGTGCGGGTGTGGGAGACGGCGTCGTGGACGGAGACCGCCAGCCTGCGCGGCGACTGGGGGACGGCCTACGCGGTCCGCTTCGCACCACGCGGGATGCTGCTGGCGAGCGGCTGGCAGGACGGCGGGCTGCGACTCTGGAGCCCGGGCGCGGAGGCGCCGCAACGCACGGTCAGCGGGCATCGCGACCGGATCTTCGACGTCGCCTTCTCCCCCGACGGGGCCCTGCTCGCATCGGCGTCGGAGGATGGCACGGCCCGGCTTTGGGAGACCGATGGACGGTCCGAGCCGCTCGTTCTCCGGCATCCGGTGCGCGTCAATCGGGTCGCCTTCGCCGCGGCGGGACGCCGGCTGGTCACGGCGGCCGGCGACGCGGTCGCCCGGATCTGGGACGTGACAAGCGGTGACGAGGTCGCGCGGCTCCGCGGTCACGGTGCCGCCGTGTGGTCGGTCGCGTCAGGGCCCGGGGGTGATGTCATCGCCACCGGTGCCGCCGACGGCACCGCACGAATCTGGGACTGTTCGTCGTTGGACCTCGACGTCGCCGGTGGGGCACGATTCTCCACCGCTGCCCGGGTGCATGCCGTGGCCTGGTCCCCCGACGGCCGGACGATCGCCGCGGGCCTGGCCGACGGGACGCTGGAGATCCGCGCTGCGGGGCCGATGATCGTGCGCGAGCGGCTGGCGGCCGGGGATGGTCGCATCAACGGCGTGACGTTCGCCGCCGATGGCCGCTCGGTCGCCGCCGCGTGCGACGATGGCGGGGTCCGCATCCATGCCGTCGATGGCAGCGTGCCCCCGCGCACGCTCATGGCCCACGAGAATCGCGTGTTCTGCGCCGCCCTCTCGCCGGGCGGCGACCTCCTCGCCACGGCGTCGGAGGATCGCACCGCGCGGCTCTGGGACGTCGCTGCCGGGACCGCGGTCGGCCCGGCGCTCGAGCACCCGCGCCGGGTCTACTCCGTGGTGTTTTCGGCCGATGGCCGGACGCTGGCCAGCGCCTGCGAGGACCGCATGGTGCGGCTCTGGAGCGTGGCCACGGGCGCGGAGATCGCACGGTTCGCCGGCCACGAGGGGCCGGTGAACTGGGTCACGTTCTCCCCCGATTCACGCCGGCTGGCGTCTGCGTCATCCGACGGCACGGTGCGGCTGTGGCCGGTGGACGGCGCCGGCGAACCGCTCGTCCTCGCCGGTCCGGCTCGGCAGATCTGGAAAGTCGTCTTTTCGCCCGATGGAGCGCGGCTGGCGGCGGCCGCAGCCGACGGCACGGTGCAGGTCTGGGATGCGACGACGGGGCGGGCCTGCCCCGTGCTTCGCGGTCATGCAGACCAGGTCTGGGGCGTGGCCTTCGCACCGGACGGCCGCGGGCTGGCGAGCGGTTCCTGGGACGGCACGCTAAGGCTCTGGGGCGTGTCGGCTGCGGAGATCGCGGCGGCCCGCGCGGCCGCAACGGCGGACGACCGCCCGGCCGCGGCGCCGGTCGCCCAGCAGGCCGCGGAGTGGAACCAGTTCCGCGGACCTTCGGCGGACGGTCATGCTGCCGGTCGGCCGCCGACCGAGTGGAGTGAACAGAACAACGTCCGCTGGAAGACGCCGATTCCGGGCAAGGCATGGGCGTCGCCCGTCGTCGCCGACGGCCGGATCTGGCTGGCCAACGCCACGCCGGACGGCAGCCGTTTGTCCGCCATTGCCGTCGATGCCACGACCGGCCGCATCGAGCGGGACGTGACCGTCCTCGAGGTCGACAAGCCGATGTTCTGCCACGAGTACAACAGCCATGCGAGTCCGACGCCGGTGGTCGTCGACGGCCACGTGTACGTCCACTTCGGCAGTGCCGGCAGCGCCTGCCTCGATGCCCGGACGGGCGACATCCTCTGGAAGCGGCAGGACCTGCCCTGCGACCATCACCGCGGCCCCGGCTCGTCGCCGATCCCGTTCGACGATCTTTTGATCCTGACCTTCGACGGCTTCGACCGGCAGTACGTGACGGCCCTCGAGCGGGCCACGGGCCGCACCGCGTGGAGCACGGACCGGCACATCGACTACGGCACGACCGACGGCGACCTGAAGAAGGCCTACGGCACACCGCTCATCATCGAGCACGCCGGCCGGCTGGAACTGGTCAGCCCCTCGGCAGCGGCGACGGTCGCCTACGACCCCCGAACCGGCAAGGAGTTGTGGCGGGTCAGGCATGGCGGCTACAACGCCGCCGCGCGGCCGCTGTTTGCACACGGCCTCGTGATCGTGAACACGTACGACGGCGATCGGCTGCTGGCGATCCGCCCCGGCGGAAGCGGCGACGTCACGGCGACCCACGTCGCCTGGCGGTTCGGAAAATCGACCCCCACGCGGCCATCCCAGGTCGTCGTCGGCGACCACCTCTACATGGTGAGCGACAACGGCGTGTTCACCTGCCTCGACGTGCGGTCGGGCGCGATCCGCTGGCAGGAACGCAGGACGGGCCGGCATTCGGCGGCGGTCGTCGCGGCCGGCGGCCGGATCTATGCCTGCGACGAGGATGGCACGACCAGCGTGGTGGAGCCGACACCGGAGCGGTTGACGGTGATCGGCGAAAACCGGCTGGAAAGCGGCTGCATGGCGTCGCCGGCGGTCGTCGGCGACGACCTCGTCATCCGCACGAAGACCCACCTCTACCGGATCGGTGCCGGCGGGCGCTGAGCCGCCACCGCGTCAGCGCGGCGCGGCCGGCAGTTCGCGGATGAACAGGTTGCGGACGTGGATCGGCGCGCCGTGGACCTGGATCTGGATCGGGCCCCTCTCCGGCAAGGGCTCGCCGCGGTGGAAGAGGTTCGCCATCGGCTGGTCGTCCACGACCGTCTTCCCGTTGAGCACGACGCTGACCTTCTCGCCGCGCATCGTGATCTTCATCGTGTTCCATTCGCCGACGGGCTTGTCGGCCTTGACGAGCGGAAACCGGGCGGCCGCGTGCTCTGGCGAGGCGGCGGGGTTGTTCCACAGGCCCCCCGAGCCCTTCTCGCAGCCGTGCTTGAGGTCGCGCTCGCAGGCTGGATCCCAGATCTGCACCTGGGGGATGCCGCGCAGGTAGACGCCGCTGTCGACGCACGGTTCGGGGAGCCGCCAGTCGAGGAGGAACTCGAAGTCGCCGTAGTCGCGGTCGGTGGTCAGGTAGACGCCCTTGCCGTCATTGGCGATGACGCCGTCCGTGACGCTCCAGTGCATCGCGAGGTCACGGTTCCACTCCTCCTGAAGCCGGCTGCGCTCGTCGGCCGGCGTGGCGGCCTCCTTCTGCGGATCGAGTTGCGGCCGGCCGCGCCAGCCGGCGAGATCGCGGCCGTTGAAGAGCGCCCTGAAGCCCTGCGGCGGCTCGTCGGCGACGGCGGCAGCGGCGAGGAGGAGGGAAGCGAGGACGAGGCGACCGACCAGGCACGAAACGTGTCTCATGATTCGAACGGACTCCATGCGGCAATGAAGGGGGTTCAACGAGGTGCAGGATACTCTGTGGGGCATGCCCGGTCTTCAGTTCCCCCCTGTCTGGCGACGATAGTCCCCGCGGCTAAAGTACTTCTCCAGCCACACATAGGCGACGATGAAGAAGTAGCGGCTCCCCATCTCGCGGATTTTCAGCTTGGCGACCCCGGAACGCCGGTTCCGCCAGGTGATCGGAATCACGCTCCAACTGTACCCGCGCACGATCGCCTTCAGCGGCAGTTCGACCGTGATGTTGAAGTGCGGGGAGAGGATCGGCCTGCAGCCCTCGATCACCTCGCGGCTGTAGGCCTTGAACGCGTTGGTGGTGTCGTTCAAGCCATGCCTGAAAAGCACGCGCACGAACAGGTTGGCGAGCCTGTTGAACACATACTTCACCCGCGGATAGTCGATCACGCCTCCACCGGGCATGAAACGACTTCCAAACACACAGTCGACCCCCGTGTGGAGCTCCTCCCAGTAGCGTGAAACGTCGCGACAGTCATCGGACTCATCGGCCATCATGATCACCACGGCATCGCCCGTGAAGGCATCGAGCCCCTTCTGGATCGCGCGGCCGAAGCCGTGCGGGCCGGCGTTGTGAATCGGCTTCAGCGCCGGGATGTCGCGGGCGACGTCGGCAAGAATCTCGCCGGTGCGATCCGTGGAACCATCGTCGACCACGATGATTTCATGGTCGATGCCCCGGAGCGAGAGTTCGAGATGAAGATGCCGCACCGTCGATGCGATGCAGCCCTCCTCGTCACGGGCGGGAATGACGACGCTCAGCTTGTGAAGCCCGTGGCGATTCATGGTATTTGCATGACGACCAGACACTGCGTGCCGGAAAACGGCCAGACGATCGGCTGCCGGAAGGACACCCGTACTCAGGCATTGGACGGAGCCCACCACGGGCTCATGGAGCCGGCCGCCTGCTCATGAGGTGGCGATCTCCTCGAAAATCGTGGTCAGCTTCGTGTACGGCAGCCAGTCCCATGTGGCACGGGCTCGAGATGCATCGAGCACGACCCACGGCAGGTCGTACGGTCTCGGCTCCGGCCGCGATGCTACCGCACGCGGACCGAACCGGTCACGGCACCAGGCCGACAGGTCGGCCAGGGAGCAGGAATTGTCGATGCCGCCCGCGAAATTACGGATCCGCGGGTCGCAGTCCCCCGCCGCGGTCTCCGCCGCACCCGGCGAAGACGAGGTCACCATTTGCCGCAGCAGGACAGGAACGAGATCCAGTGGATGGAGGCAGTCGCGCACCTGCCGTCCCGCGCCGTCGAACCCGATGTACGCCAGGGGGCGGCCTTCGCGCCACGCCCGGATCCAGTAGCTGAAGATCCCCTGATCTGCCTTGCCGAACTGGCCGGCGCCGGCCAGCACTCCGCAGCGATTGATCCACAGTGGAAACCCGAACGCATCCGCGTATTCCAGGGCAACGAGTTCCGCACAACGCTTCGACACGCCATACAGCGAGAGGGGCGGATCCGTGGAGAACTCCTCGGCGATGCCGCGCGGGCTCAGGCCGCGGAGTCCGTCGAGGGATCGTGGTACGGGGCGGAACCGGCCATCGTGGACTTCCAGCGGAATCCGCGCGAGGCCCGCGATCGAGTAGACCCGGCTCGTGCTCAGCAGAATCAGGCCGGCCCCATGACGTCGGCAGTATTCGAGGGTGCGGATCGTCCCCACGAGGTTGTGGTCCATGACCCCGAATGGCGAGGTGGGGCCGGCGATGCCGGCGAGCACGCTCGGCTCCGCAGCGCAGTCGATGACCCAGTCCGCAGGGCCGGCGGAGTCGAGATCGGCCTCGTTGCGGACATCTCCCTCGACGATGCGCACCCCGAGTCGTTGCAGCGGTGCGACATTACCGCGGCTCCCGTCGCGGATGAAGTTGTCGAGCCCGGTTACCGCAAGCCCGGGAAGGGCTTCGACGAGTCCGCGCACGAGGCACGAGCCGACGAAGCCGCAGGCCCCTGTGACGAGCAACCTCATCGGCTTTTCCACCCCGCAACGATCTCGGTGAAGATGTCGTCAAGGCTCTTCGTCAGTCGCCAGCCGGGGTAGTGCTGGCTGATTTTCGTCAGATCGGAGATGTAGCAGATGTGGTCACCCTCGCGATTGGCGTCCACGTATGCCCAGTCCATCTTCCGGCCGGAAAGCTGCTCGACCCGGTCGAACGCCTCGATGATCGAGCAGCTGTTGGACCGCCCCCCGCCGAGGTTGTACACCTCGCCCGATCGCGGCGCTGCGATGAACGCCTCGATGAATCGCGCGACGTCGTGGGCATGGATGTTGTCACGGACTTGCTTCCCCTTGTAGCCGAAGACCTTGTATGGCCTGCCCTCGAGATTGCACCTGACGAGGTAACTGAGGAACCCGTGCAGTTCCACTCCCGAGTGCGCCGGGCCGGTGAGGCAGCCGCCGCGCAGGCAGCACGTCGCCATGCCGAAATAGCGTCCGTATTCCTGGACCATGACGTCGGCTGCGACCTTCGAGGCTCCGAACAGCGAGTGCTTGCTCTGGTCGATGCGGAACGTCTCGGGAATGCCCGCGTGGTATCGCTCGTCGGCGTAGTCCCAGCGGGTGGCCAGTTCCACGAGCGGCACCTCGTTGGGAGCATCGCCATAGACCTTGTTCGTGCTCATGTGGACGAACGCCGCAGCGGGGCAGTGCCGGCGTGCCGCCTCGAGCAGGTTCAGCGTGCCGACCGCGTTGGTGTCGAAGTCGTCGAACGGGATCGCCGCCGCGCGGTCGTGCGATGGCTGGGCCGCCGTGTGCACGATTGCATCGGGCGTGATCGCTGCGACGAGCTGCAACACACTCGCGCGATCCCGGATGTCGAGCTCGTGGTGCGTGAACGACGCGAGCGTGCGGACCAGGCGTTCCTGATTCCAGCGGGTATCACCCTGCGGCCCGAAGAACACGCTCCGCTGATTGTTGTCGACCCCGTGGATCTTCGCACCCAGGGCGTCGAAGTGTTGGGCAACCTCGCTGCCGATGAGGCCGGAGGAGCCGGTCACGAGCAGGGTGAGAGACTTCATACCGGTGAAGGTGCTGAGGGAAGAAGAAGGTCATGAGGCCTCGGGCAAGAGCCTCTCGTTCGCCCGACAAGCCGTGGCCTCGAGAACGTCACACCATGGCAGGTGGTGGCCCGCGACCGACGAGCCTGCCCCCGGCGACAGCGACGAGGCGTCGGCCCGGGAACCGGACTCAACAGCCATAAAATACAGGCAATCGGGGAATCGTGCGATCCTCTCTTCGGCGCGGGCCTTTCCCTGCCGACGCGGCGCTGGCCGTTTGGAGCCGCGGCCCGGGGCCGGGCTGCCGCTCAGCCGCCGGCGAGCACCTGGTCGAGCGTCTCGCGGAGCACCGCGGCGCTGCGGCGCAGGCCCTGCATCTCCTTCGGCCAGAGCTCGATTTCCAGGCACTTCTCGGCGCCCGCCCGGCCGACGACCGTGGGCACCGACAGCGCCACGTCGCGCAGGCCATAGCAGCCGGCCTGGACCGTGGAGACGGGCAGCACCCGCTTCGCGTCGAGGGCCACCGCATGGATCACTTCGGCGATCGAGACGCCGACGGCGAAGCCGGCTCCGGTCTTTTTCTTGATCATCTCCGCGCCGCTGGTCTTCGTCCGCTGAAACACTTCCTCGGCGAGCTTGGCCGAGAAACCGGGATACTTCTCCAGCGGCAGCCCGGCGACGCTGGCGCTCGACCAGACCGGCACCATGCTGTCGCCGTGCTCGCCGAGGATCATCGCCTGGAGCTGCGTGGCCGGGGCATCGAGCCGCTGGGCGAGCAGGCTGCGGAAGCGGAGCGTGTCGAGCAGCGTGCCGAGACCGATCACGCGGCCGCGCGGGAGGCCGAGCTCGCGGTCGGCGATGAACGTGAGGATGTCGACGGGATTCGAGACCACGAGCACGGTCGCGTCGGGCCGCAGCCCGGCGGCCTTGAGCTCGCCGAGGATCGAGCGGAACAGGACGACGTTGCGGTTGATGAGCGCCAGCCGGCTCTCGTCGGGCTTGCGCCGCAGGCCGGCCGTGATGCAGACGACGTCGGCCCGGGCGGCGTCGGCGTAGCCGGCGGCGCGGATCGTCTGGTCGGCGATCGCCGGCGTGCCGTGGAGCATGTCGAGGGCCTGGCCGTCGGCGAGCTCGGCATTGGCATCCACGACGAGGATCTCGTGGACGATTCCGCCCAACTGCAGGGCGAAGCCCGCCGAGGAACCTACGATTCCGCCGCCGCCGATGATTGCCACGTTCATGGTGAGAGAGCCTTTCAGAGGTGCTACCGGAAGCAACCGAAACGCAAAGCCGCACACGCTGGCTCGGGGTTGCCCATACCCCGAACCGTCGGACGTTCGCTTCGGCCATCCTGGCCTCCGCTCACTCGATGCTGGCTGCGCTTTCGCCATCCTGGCTGCGCTTGCCAGCAACGCCGCCTCTCGGGGTACGGGCAACCCCTCACCGATTCACAGCCGACGACTGGCGCGGCGAAGGTGGATCGAGCGAGCGATCCTCGCGCAGGGGTTGTTGGTGTGCCCATCACGCGCTTACGCCCAGCTGCTTGCAGACCTGCTCGGTCACGATCCGCACCAGCGCCTCGTGGTCGATGCCGGCCGGAGTGGGGCGGGCGGCATTCTGCGGGTCGGCGCCCATCGGCGGCGGGGCGTCGAACGCCTTGCGGTTCACCCCCGTCGCGCCCCAGCTGGCGCGGAACACGTCGTTGGCACAGATGTCGCAGTTCTCCATCCCCTGCTCCAGCCGCGGATCCGTGTAGCCCCACTTGGCCTTGAGGTCGAGGAGCTCCTTCGTCTCCGCCTTCGTGAGAAACGTCACGCGGCCAAGATCCTTGGCGAGCATCAGGATCCGGCAGTAGGCGTCGAGGATCTCGGTCCACCAGTAGGCCTTCTCGACCGTCTCACCGAAACTGACCGTGCCGTGGTTGGCGAGGATCACGACGTTCGACTTCTTGACGAACGGCTTGACGGTGTCGGCGAACTTCTGGCCGCCCGGGGTTTCGTAGCGGGTAATCGGCACGTCGCCGAGGAACACCTCGACCTCGGGAAGGACGCACTGCGGGATCGGCTCGCGGGCCACGGCGAAGGCGGTGGCATGCGGCGGATGGCAGTGGACGACCGAGTTGACGTCGGGCCGCTCCTTCATGATCGTGAGGTGGAGGAGGATCTCGCTCGACCGCTTCCGATTGCCGCCGATTTGGTTCCCCTCCATGTCGACGATGCACAGGTCGGAGGGCTTCATGAACCCCTTGGAGATCATCGTCGGCGTGCAGAGGACCTCGTTGGGCCCGAGGCGGAACGAGATGTTGCCGTCGTTGCCGGCGGCGAAGCCCTTGGCGTAGATCCGGCGGCCGATGTCGCAGATCTCCTCCTTGAGCTGGGAAAGCGACTTGTCGCTCGTCTTAACCTGTCCTGTGGCGGCCATGGCTGCTCCTTCTGGTGGCGGGCTGGTGACGGGTGAACGGGTTGGGGACGGCTACGCGTCCTGACGATTCTTGCCCACGTTTCCAGCTGCGGTCGGATTGCCGGTCGCGGTGCGGCGGCCGGACGTGCGGAATGCAGGGGTCATGCCGGTCGCTCCGGCAGGTCGAGTCGGTCGATGAGCGCGGCGACGTAGGCGTCGATCGGCTTGTCGGCCGGGCGGAACGGCTGGGCGGCCTCGCCCCCCTCGCTGAAGGCGACGAGTTGGCCGTCGCCGACGCCGAGGTCGTCCCAGGCCACGAGCGGCTCGGCGGGGCCGTCGCCGGCACGGAGATCGTCCGGGCCGAGCGGCACCAAGACGCGAAACACGCCGCCGCGGACCGTGGGGTGGGGCTCCACGAGCGTCACCGTGCCGATGGTTTTGCCGACGCGCATGGCTTCAGCCTGTTTTTTGGTTCGTGGCGGAAAACATGCATGGGCCGGCCCCGGGCCGGCATGAGTTGCCTCGCTGGCGGCCGACCGCCACGCTCGGCATCCTCACGCCGAGCCCGGGGCCTCCGTGGGTGGTGCGCAGGGGCGAAGGCGTGGGGAACATCGGGCGATCGCTTTTCATTTCAGTGGGGATGCGTCTTGCAGCCGCAGCCGGCCGGAGGGGTGGCGAGTTCGGCAGGCAGTGGGGCGACGGGCCGCGACGCGAAGTCGGCACACAGCCTCTCGAGGCCGGCGGAAACACTCGCCGGGTCCACGACGAGCAGGTTGGCCTGGCAGTCGGCGGCGGCGGCCGCGAGCGTCGCGGCGTCGCGGCCGGTGACGGCCCGGAGGCTCGCCGAGCGGTTGGCGAGGATCGTGGCGACCGCCGGCCGGGAGGTCAGCAGGATGCCGCGAGCGGCGTCGCGCGAAGCGTGCTGGGCGAGGGCCGTGATCACGTCGGCGAGCCCCGAGGCGGGCAGTCGCTGCGCGCCGGGCACGCTGCGGGCGATGGCGGCGGCCCTGGCGGCGGGGTCCGCCGCACACCCGGCATGCGCGATCACGAACGGCCGGGCAGTGCCCGCCGGGCCGGTCGCCGCGTCGGATGCGGCCCGCGCGATCGCGATACCCGCCTCGCGGGCATGGTCGCGGGCCGAGGGAGTGACCACGGCGCGGGGATCGATCGTCACCCGCCGGGCGCCGGACGGGAGCCGTTCGAGGATGGCGAGCGTGATCACGCGATCGGCAAGGGAGACCTCGGCCGCCGCGCCGACGCCTGGTGCAAACGCAGCGACCGACGCCGGTGCCGTTGCCGCTGGTAGCGGCGATGCGACGGTGGTCCGGGCCGCAGTCGCCGCGCGAGGCAGCGGAGCAGCAACGGCAAGCCGGCCGATCACCTCGGCGACCAGTCGCTCGATCATGGCCCGGTCGGGAAGGGGAGCGGTCATGCGTCATCCACGAGGGCGATCGTGCTCCAGCGAGCCGGTGTGGCGTCGCTCTTGAGAATCTCGCGGAGCAGCCGGCCGTCGCTCGTGATCACGGCGACGTCTCCGCAGCCGGCGCCGAGCGTGTCCACGGCCAACTGCGGGTCGCCATCGGGGCTCCGCCGGTCGGCCATGAGCGGCTGCA
The DNA here is from genome assembly GCA_014192425.1 of Planctomycetia bacterium. Taxonomy (NCBI): domain Bacteria; kingdom Pseudomonadati; phylum Planctomycetota; class Planctomycetia; species Planctomycetia bacterium. Next base: position 69,778 of record BJHK01000013.1, read on the forward strand.
CGACGAGTAGACGGCAGCCGGTGAGCGACGGATGCTTCACCGTTGCCGTGGCCGTGCCGATGATCTTCGCGAGCTGCATGATGGTCGTGGTTCGTGAGCAGGGTCAGGCCACGGCGTCGGGACTGCCGAGGATGCGCAGGTCGTCCACCAGTGTGCAGCGGCGCTGCCGCGTGAACGTCAGCGGGGTGGTCACGCCCTCGCCCGTCGGCGTGGCGATCGAGAACGACAGGTAGCCCTCGCCGCCGAGGCCGAGGCCGGCCACGCTCGGCCCGTTCTTCACGAACAGCGTCGTGTCGAGGAGCCGGCCCATGCGGGTCATCGTCCGGACGTTCGTGGAGTGGATGATCGCCGTGTGGCGGAAGCCGTGCTCGCTGTCGTGAGCCCGCTGGATCGCCTCGTCGACGTCCTTGCAGCGGACGAAGGGGACGAAGGGCATCATCTGCTCGACCGGCACGAACGGGTTGTCGACGTCGGTCTCACCGAAGAGCAGCTCGACGTCGGCGCCGCACGAGACACCGGCCGCCTTGGCGAGGACCGCGGCATCCTGGCCGAGAAGGTCCTTGCAGGGCACCTGGTGGCGGTGGGCCCCTTCGCCGGTCATGACGATCGCCCGCTTCGTCAGGGCATCGACCTGGCCCGCGTTCAGCCGCACCGCGCCGGCCCGCTCCATCGCCGTCATCATCCGGTCGAAGACCGCGGCCACCACGAACACCTGCTTCTCCCCGATGCAGAGCAGGTTGTTGTCGTAGGCGGCGCCGGTGATGATCGACCGGGCGGCGTTGTCGAGATCGGCCGTCTCGTCCACCACCACCGGCGGATTGCCGGGGCCGGCGACGATCGCCCGCTTGCTCGACTGCAGCGCGGCCTTCGCCACCGCCGGTCCGCCGGTCACGCAGATCAACTTCACGCCGCGATGGTTGAAGAGGGCGCCGGCCGACTCCAGCGACGGCTCGGCGACGAGGCAGACGAGGTTGTCGATGCCGATGTCGCGGTGGATGGCGGCATTGAACCGGCGCACCCCCTCGGCGGCGACCTTGCGGCCGCTGGGATGGGGATTGACGACGACGGTGTTGCCGCCGGCGAGCATGTTGATCGCGTTGCAGGCGATGGTGGGCAGCGAGTGGGTGACTGGCGTGATCGCGCCGATGACGCCGAACGGGGCGTGCTCGATCACGGCCAGGCCGTGGTCGCCGCTGAACACCTCGCTGTGCATGAACTCGACTCCCGGCACCTTCTCGCCGAGAACCTTCAGCTTCTCGATCTTGTGGGAAAGCCGGCCGATCCTCGTCTCGGCGAACTCCATCCGGCCGAGCTCCTCGGCGTCCTCGATCGCGATCCGGCGGACGTGGGCGATGGCCTTCTTCCGCCCCTCGACCCCGAGCCGCTCGAGCTGGTGAAACGCCTCGGTCGCGGCGGCGACCGCCTCGTCGACGGAGCCGAAGACGCCGTTGGCGCCGACGTGCGTGCCGCCGGTCGCCGCCGGCGCCGCGGCGGGCTTGGCAGCCGGCGATCCGGCCTGGCTGAGTTCCGCGATCACCTGGCGGACGATCGCTGCGATGTCGGTGGGGGAGGCGGTGGCGGTGCTCATGAGAAGATCACTTTCTGCTGAAGACCTCGGTGCCGTCGATGCGGACGGTGTCGACGAGGCCGATGACGACGGCATCGATGGGCAGGGACTTGGTCTCGGGGGTGAGGCGGGCGCTCGAGCCCTGCGTGACGAGGACGAACTGCCCCTCGCCGGCGCCGAGCGTGTCCACGGCGATGAACGTGCGGCCCGTGGAAACGAGCTTCGTGCGGGTCTTGTCGTCGAGCCGGTAGGGCTCGACGACGAGCAGCTTGTGGCCGGTCATCGACTCGGCCTTGTGGGTGGCGACGACGGAACCGGTCACGAGGGCGACGAACATTCAGCCACCTTTTCCTTTCGGATGCGTGGATTCAGCAGCGAGCAGGTCGCGGGCCTGCCGGGCCACGATCAGTTCTTCGTTCGTGGGAATCACCCAGACCTGGACGCGGGCCGAGGCGGCGCCGATCTGGCGTTCCCCGGCGGTCCGGGCCTCGTTGGCGGCCGGCTCCACGGCGATCCCCAGCTCGTCGAGGCCGGCGAGCACGGCCGCGCGGGTGAGCGGCGAGTTCTCGCCGATGCCGCCGGCGAAGGCGATGCCGTCGATGCCGCCGAGCTCGACGATCCCCGCCCCGAGCCAGTGGCGGATCGAGGCCACGTAGACGTCGATCGCCGTCCGCGCCCGGGCGTTGCCGGCGGCGGCGGCCTCCTCGAGATCCCGCATGTCGCCGGACGTGCCCGACATGCCCGCCAGACCTCCCTTGGAGGAGAGGTCGGCCAGCAGTTCGTCAAAACCCCGGCCAGTCGCCCGGGCCACGTGCAGCAGGGCAAACGGGTCGAAGTCGCCCGCCCGGTTGTTCTGCGGCAGGCCCGACTGCGGACTCATTCCCATCGACGTGCCGACGCTCGCGCCGTCCTTGATCCAGCAGACGCTGCTCGAGCCGCCGAGATGGCAGGAGATCACCCGGCGGCCGCGCGGGCCGGCCGGCACGACCGCCTGCATCCGCTCGGCCACGAACCGATGACTCGCCCCGTGGAACCCCCAGCGCCGCACGAGATGTTTTTCCGCCCACTCGGTCGGCACAGCATAGAGCGCGTTCCGCGTCGGAATCGTGGCATGAAAACCGGTCTCGAAGGCCGCCACGAGCGGCACCTGCGGCAGCCGCTCCCCGAGCAGCCGCATCGCCCGCACGTAGGGCGGGTTGTGGGCCGGGGCCACGACTGCCATCTCCTCCATCGCGGCGAGCACGTCGGGGGTGACGCGAACGACGCCCCCGGCCCGCCCGCCATGCACGGCCTTGAACCCCACCGCCGCCACGTCGGCGACGCTCGTCAGCGGACCGCCGGGGGCGGTGAGCTGGGCGAGGGCCGCCTCGAGGGCCACGGCATGGTCCGGCACCGGCAGCACCGTCTCCTGCGTCGTCGGCCCCGCGGCCCCCTGCGCGGTCGCGTAGACACGGCTCTCGGCGGCGCCGATCCGTTCCACGCCACCGCGGGCAAGCTCGCGGCCGTCGACGGCTCCCCGGATTTCGGGGAGGTCGAAGAGCCGGTACTTGAAGCTTGTGGAGCCGAGGTTGGCGACGAGGACCTTCATCCATCACTCCAAACGTTTCCGGTCGTCGGACGGCGTCGCCGGAGGCGACGCTTCGCACCGGCAACCGGAGGGTTGCCACGCCGGCACGGGCCATGGATGGCCGTGCCGGCGTGAAACTAGCTGAAAAAGGCGGCGACGAGCGAGTCGGCGGGACGCGGGATGACGTGGCTGGCGACGAGCTCGCCGACATGCTGGGCCGCGGTCGCACCGGCCTCGACGGCCGCCCGCACGCTGCCCACGTCACCCTGCACGATCGTCGCCACGAAGGCGTTGCCGATGCTGATCCGCTTGAGAATCTTCACGTTGGCCGCCTTGGCCATCGCGTCCGTCGCCTCGACGAGGCCGACGAGTCCCTTGGTCTCGAGAAGTCCGATTGCCGTGTTCATGGTCTGTCCTTGGGGTTGGGGTTGAGGGGTTTCCAAAATGGGATCGGGAAAAAGGTTCAATTGCATCGCTGCTGAGCCGGGGCGTCGGGCCTACGAAGGCAGGACGATGCCCAGGTCCTCATGGGGCCGGGCGATGACCTGCACGCTGACAACGTCGCCGATCCGGCCGCCAGCCGCCGCACCCGCGTCGGTCGCCGCCTTCACCGCGGCCACGTCGCCGGTGACGAACGCCGTCACCAGGCCGCTGCCGATCTTGTCCCAGCCCAGGAAGGTGACGTTCGCCGCCTTCATCATCGCGTCCACCGCCTCGACGAGGGTCACGAATCCCTTCACCTCGATCATGCCGAGGGCTTCGACATTTTTTGCCATCTGTTGCCTTGCTCCTGTGTCTGCCTGTCTACCAGCCATGGCGGGGCCGTCCCCGCCGACCGCACCGGCACGCGCCGGCTGCACGGTCATGTCTCGTGTCGTTCGTGTTCGCGATCGCTTCGCCGCCTTCTTCTTCGCCATCATGCGTCTCTCGCTGCTCAATCGCGGTCGTCAGGGCTCGTCGTCCTCGCGGTTGCATGCACTCCGCGGCTCCGCGGCCGACGGTTCGGGGCTGCCCATCCCCCGCTCGTCGGACGTTCACTGCGGCCCTCCAGGCCTCCGTTCACTCGATGCTGGCCGCGCTTTCGGCATCCTGCCTCCGCTTGCCAGCAACGCCGCCTCCCGAGGTACGGGCAACCCCTCACGGAGAAGGCGACGGTGACATCGAAAGGCGTCCAGTCAGAAGTCGCATGTGCCCGGTGAGTGGTCCGGCAGCATCGTGCACAGCGGGTGACGGTCATCGCGGATCTCTCTCAGGTCTGGCGGACGAGCTCGACGCCCGTCGCGTGGTCGAGGTCGGCGGCGTTGCCCTCGTCGGTGTCGATGTGCACCTCGAGCTTGCTCGTTGCGTCGGCCCGGACGAGGAGGTCGCGGAACACCGTCCCGCAGCTGCCCTTGATCACGAGGCTCATCCGGTCGCCGTCCCGGACGCCGAAGTGCTCGGCGTCGGCGTGGCACATGTGGACGTGTCGCTCGGCGCGAATCACCCCTTCGGCGAGCTCGATTGCCCCGGCCGGGCCGACGAGCACGCAGCCGGGCGTGCCGGCGATCTTCCCGCTTGGCCGCACCGGGAGGTCGATCCCCAGGGAGATGCCGTCGGTGAACGCCAGTTCGACCTGCGAGGCCTTGCGGGTCGGGCCGAGGACGCGAACGGTGGGCAGCATCTTCCGCTTCGGACCGACGAGCATCACCGTCTCCTCGGCGGCGTAGAAGCCGTCCTGGTAGAGGTTCTTCATCGGGGTCAGCGAGCGGCCCGGGCCGAAGAGCTTTTCGACGTGCTCGTCGGTGAGGTGGCAGTGGCGGGCCGAGATGCTGACGACGAGTTTTGGGCCGGCCGTGGCGGCCGTCGCCGCCTGCGACGGCGGCGGGCCGCCGGCCGAGCGGAGGACGATCTCGCGGACGACCCGCTCCACGGCGGCGCGGTCGAGCCCGGCGAGCGGTGCGAAGGGAGCGGCGAAGGGGGCGGCGACGCTCATGCGCGGCGGCTCCGGCGTGGTGAGGAGGGATCATCGCCGGCGGCGTCCGCGGCGGCGGCCAGCAGCAGTTCGGCACCGGCCGCGGCGATGGAGTCGCGCCACGGCTGTGCGAGTGCATCGTCGGAGACGAAGACGTCGATCTCGGTGAGCGGGGCCACGAGCGTCAGGCTGCGCCGGCCGAACTTGGAACTGTCGGCGACGACGATGACGCGGCCGGCGGCCCGCAGCATCGCCTGCTCGGTCTCGGCGAGGAGGAGGTGGGAGTTGAACAGCCCCTCGGCGGCGATGCCGGCGGCGGAGAGGACGGTGGTCGCGGCATGCAGCCGGCCGAGCAGTTCGTTGGCGTAGGGTCCGAGGCAGACGCCTGTTCGCGGCGATACGTACCCGCCGAGCAGCACGAGGTCGGTTCGTGACTCGGAGGCGAACAGGTTGGCGACAGGCAGACTGTTGGTGACGACCTGGAGCGAGCGGCCGACCAGCAGGCGGGCAACCTCGTACGTGGTCGTGCCGCCGTCGAGGAGCACCGTCTCCCCGTCGGCGATCAGGTCGGCGGCCCGGGCGGCGATCGCCCGCTTGGCGGGCCAGTGGGCCGGCTGCCGTTCGTCGAACTCCGCCAGCCGCGGCATCCCGCCGGCGTAGAGCACACCGCCATGCGTTCGGCGCACCGCCCCCCGCTCCTCGAGGGCGTCGAGGTCACGGCGGATCGTCGATTCGGAAACGGCCAGTTCGCGCACCAGTTCCTCGATCCCAACGAACCCGCGGACGCGGATCAACTCCAGAATTCGCGACCGTCGGTCGTGGTTTTGCACGGTTGCCAACATATTTCAGCCGCGAATATGATTGAAAAAAACCTTTTTGCAAGCATTGAATGACCGAAATCGTTCGTGAGTATGAATGAAATCACTCGTGCTCGTTCTTTTTCCATCAAAAAGGACAGGCAAACCCATCGAAAAGGACAGGCATAATCTGACCGAATAGGTCATCAGGAGCCGGCGGAATCAGACGGTAGCCAGCTTTTCCCGGCCGCACGAAAATGGATGGAGCATGACCGTTGCCAGCTTTGTCTGCCTGGATTTAGGCCAGGTCGCCTCCCATCCCTGCGACGCCTTTGCTATCCGGCCGTTCTGCCCTGCGGATGCCGACCGGGTCGCGGATCTGGTGACAGCCGTCAACGCAGGGGCCGGCCCGGGTGGCCCCGCGCCGCGGCCCGCGGGCCTGATCGGCGAACTCCAGAGCCGGCCCGGCCGCAGCGTGTCCTGCTGGCTGGCCCGGCCGCGGACGGCCCCCGCTGAGGCGGCCCCCCGCGGTCTCGTGACGCTGGTTCATGTCCACGACCGCTCCGGTCGCGTTCGCTGGTCGATCGGTTGGCTCCTCGTCCATCCCGCCGCCCGTCGGGAAGGACTCGGCCGGGCGCTCGTCGCCATCGCCGTGCAGCAGGCCCGGGAGGCGGGCGCGGACGCCCTTTGGGCGGAAACGTCGGCGGCCTGGACGGCCGCCGCGTTCTGGCGGGCCATCGGGTTCGTGACGGCGCGGCCGGACGGCTGACCTGCTATCTTCGTTCGGCGGGGTAAATGACGGCCCCGGGAGGATCCGCAAGGAGAGTGCGATGGGCAGTTCGCCGCGACAGGAGTTCGAGAAGGACATCGACAACGTGCGGCAGATGCACGAGGACCTCGTTCGCGGCGCCGGCGGCACCCCGGGCGGGACGTGGATGTTCTTCCTCGGCCTCGTCCTCGCGGCTTCGGGTATGTGGTTCTTCCTGAGCAATGTCCACGTGATGACGGAGCCCTTCGGCATGGTCTCCGGCGTTCTCGGCCGAGGCTTCGGCCTCGTCGGTCCGGCGATGAGCACTGGGATCGTCTTCGCGCCGATCTTTCTCGGCCTCGTGCTGCTGTTTTACGACGCGAAACTCAAGTGGGGGTGGGCCCTTTTCTACGTCGGCCTGGCCCTGATCCTGATCGAGATCCTGAGCCGGATCCGCTTCCAGATGGGCATGCCCGTGAGCAACCTGCTGCTCATGCTCGGCATGGTCGCCGCCGGCATCGGCATGATGCTGCGGAGCTTTCGCGACATGGCGCCCGAGAAGGGGCCGCCAGCCGGTTCCTGACCGCCGTCAGGCCGCCGGCATTCCTTCCATGCGCCGCCAGGCACTCATCTGCCCGAGGTGCATCATCATGTGGCCGCCGCAGTAGAACGCCTGCACCGAGCCGATCGTGGGGAACAGGTCGCGCATCCGCCCCTCGGCCGGGTTCGGCTGCTGAAAGACGTCGTCCGGCGTGCTCCGCAGGGCCGCGCTCACCATCCGATGCCCCTCTTTGAAGAACTCGACCACCTCCTGCAGCGGCGGATAGAGGTCGAGATCGGGATCGTCGACGCAGGTGGCGTCCTTGGAAAACCGGACCTCGAAGTGCTCGGGGACGGCGGGCGCCGGATGCCCGATCTGGTGGAGGATCTTCGGCGCGTACAGGGAGAGATGGCCGTAGATGAAGGCCGGATGGTTCGACGTCACGATCACTCCGCCGGGGGCGGCGAACCGCGGAAAGCGGTCGGTGGGCACGCCGCGCAGGAGTCGCTCGGCGTAGCCGAGCGAGAGGCCGAGCGAGTCGGCGATCACGTTGCCGAGGGAACGTGGCATGAGTGTCGTCCTTTCACGAGTGGGGAGTCGCGATCCGGCGGATCGCTTCGGGGAGGGCACGGCATTCCGCGGCGAACACCCGGGCGGCGAGCGACTCGGGCGTGTCGTCCGGAAGGACGGGAACGGTTTCCTGGAGGAGGATCCGGCCATGATCGTATTCGTCGTCCACCAGGTGCACGGTGCAGCCGGAGACGGTACAGCCCCGGTCGAGCACGGCCCGATGGACGTGCATGCCATGGAAGCCGCGGCCGCCGAAGGCGGGGAGTAACGACGGGTGGATGTTGACGACGCGTCCGGCGAAGTCGGCGGGGATCCTCACGAGATGCAGAAAGCCCGCCATGACGACGAGGTCGGCGTCGGCCGTTCGGCAGACGGCGAAGATCGCGCTGCTCCAGTCCTCGACCGCCCGCCCGGCCGGTGGCAGGACGTGGACCGGCAGGCCGGCCCGGGTGGCAATGGCGACGCCGCGAACGTCGGGGCGACTGGAGACGACCGCCACGACGCGGGCCGGGAGCCGGCCCGCCGCGATCGCCTCGAGGAGGTTTTCGAGCGTGCGGCCCGACCCCGAGAGGAGGACGACGAGCCGCAGCGAAGAAGCGTCGCTCATAAAAGGTGCCAGCCACCAAATCTGGACAAGAGAGGCAAGGACGGTTTGTGCAATTTACCCAGATTTGGTGGCTGGCACCTTTTCTCTGAGGATCGAGATTGAGAGGGCGAGGCCGTCCACGTCGACGGACTCCGTCGCGGCCCCGACGAGGGGACCGAAGGCGATTCCCGTGGCGAGCGTCTCGGCGCCGACGACGTCGCGATGGGCCTCGATCGCCTGCCGCAGGTCCGCCGAGTCGGTCACGAAGGCAAGCTCGATCCGCTCGGTGAACTCGAGGTCGAGCTTCTTGCGGAACGACTGGACCGCGTGCACGACCTCGTTGACGAGCCCCTCGGCGACGAGTTCGGAGGTCAGTTCGCTGGCCACCACCACCACCGCCCGCGGGCTCTCCGCCGCCGCCCAGCCGGGCTTGGCGGTCGTGCGCACGAGGACGTCGTCCGACGCGATCGTCGCCGTGCCGCCGCCGGGGAGTGGCAGCGTTGTCGTCCCGTCGCGGGCGAGGGCGGCGAGCAGGGCCGCGGGGTCCGCCTTGGCCAGCGCGTCACGGGCCTTGGGCAGGTCCTTGCCGAGCTTGGGGCCAAGCTTCTTCAGGTCGGGCTGGACCGACCGCGTGATGTAGCGGTCGGGATCGGGGCAGATCTCGAACTGCTTGACGTTGAGCTCGTCGCAGACGAGGTCGGCGTGGGCCGCGAGCCAGGTGGCATGCCGGGTGTCGTCGGCGCCGAGGATCACCTCGACCTTGGCCAGCGGCTGACGGACCTTGAGCTTCTCGGCCGCCCGGGCCGCCCGGCCGAGCGAGGCGATGTCGCGGACGAGGGCCATCCGCGGCACAAGGTCGCGATCGACGAGGGTGGCATCGCCCGTGGGGTAGTCGGTGAAGTGCACGCTCTCCGGCACCCGGCCGCCGAACGGCACGACGGCCAGGTTCCGCCACATCTCCTCTGTCACGAAGGGGACGAAGGGAGCCGCCAGCCGCGTGATCACAAGCAGCGTCTCGTAGAGCGTCCAGTAGGCGTCGAGCTTCTCCCGGTTCGTCTCCGGCCCGCCGTCGGCCCGGCCCGCGGCCCAGAAGCGGTCGCGGCTGCGCCGGACATACCAGTTGCTCACCGCGTCGACGAGCCGGGAGAGTTCCTGGGCGGCAGGAAAATGGTCGTAGGCGTCGAGCTTCTCGGTCATCGAGGCCGCCACGGCGTTGACCTCGGAAAGCATCCAGCGGTCGAGCTCGCTCCGCTCGGCCACCGGCCGCCAGCCGCGTGCCCGGGCGAGGTCGGCATGGTCGAGTGATCGGGGCTCCGCCAGCAGGGCGGCGGGATCGAAGCCGTCGATGCGGGCGTAGATCACGAAGAACGCGTAAACGTTCCAGAGCCTGAGGAGAAACTCGGGCACGCTCTCGCGGATCGCCCGCTCGCTGTAGCGGATGCTGGTCCACGGCGGCTGGCCGGCGAGGAAGAACCAGCGCAGGGCGTCGGCGCCGTACTTGTCGAAGATCTCGGCCGGCTCGCGGTAGTTCCGCTTGCTCTTCGCCATCTTGGCGCCGTCCTCGCCGAGCATGTGGCCGAGAACGATGCAGGTCTTGAACGGGTGCGGGAAGAGACGGGCCGCGGGGGCGTGCGCGGCGGCAACCCCCGCTCCAGCGGCCGACTCACCGAACAACAGCGTGCTGATCGCCAGCTGGCTGTAGAACCAGCCGCGGGTCTGGTCGATCGCCTCGGAGATGAAGTCGGCGGGGAACTGGGCGGCGAACTCGTCCGCGCCGGCATGCGGCCAGCCCCACTGGGCGAAGGGCATCGCCCCAGAGTCGAACCAGCAGTCGATCACCTCGGGCACGCGTTGCATCCGCGCCCCGGCGACGAACGGCGAGTCGTAGGTGACGGCGTCGATGTAGGGTTTGTGGACGGCGAGGTCGTCGCAGAGGGCGGGGTTGGCCGCCTTGGCCCGATCAAAAACCTCCGTGCCCGCGACGCCCGGCTTGGCGAGCAGGGCCGCGTATGACGGGACGGCCTCCATCTTTCCGCTGGTCTCGCACTTCCAGATCGGCAGCGGCGTGCCCCAGTAGCGCTCGCGGGACAGGGCCCAGTCGACGTTGGTCTCGAGGAAGTTGCCGAACCGGCCATCCCTGATGTGCTCCGGCAGCCAGTCGATGCGGGCGTTGTTGGCGAGCATCTGCGCGCGGAACCGGCTCGTGCGGATGAACCAGCTCTGCCGCGGATACTGGATGAGCGGGTCGCTCTCCGCACGCCAGCAGAAGGGATAGTCGTGGACGTACTGCTCCTGGTGGACGAGCAGGTTGCGCGACCTGAGGTCGCGGGTGACGTCGCGATCGCAGTCCTTGACGAACCGGCCGCTCCCCATGGGGAACGCATCGGTGAACGTGCCGTCGGGGGCGACGGGATTGAGGAGCGTCGGCCCCTTGCCGGGAGCGAACCGTGCCTGCTCGCCGGCGAGGACGCCGTAGTCCACCTCGCCGAAGGCCGGCGCCACATGGACGATGCCGGTGCCGGAATCGGTGGTCACGAAGTCGGCGGCCACGACCCGCCAGGCGATGGCCTCGTGGCCGCCGGCCGCGAGCGGCGCCGTGACCGGGCTGCCGGCCACGCGGAACGTGTCGAACGGGGGCAGGTAGGAGCGGCCGACGAGGGCCGCGCCCGGCATCCGGTCGACGACCGCGAACGCTTTTTTCATGCGCTCGCCGAGCGGCGCGGCGAGTGGCTCGGCGACGACGAACTCCCGACCGTCCGCCGCGGCGGAATCGCGCAGCACGACGTAGTCGAGGTCGGCCTTCACGGCGGCGAACTGGTTGGCGGGCAGCGTCCAGGGGGTCGTCGTCCAGGCCACGAGGCTCCTGTTCGTCGGCTGTCCGGCGTCGTCGATGAGCGGGAAGGCGACGTACACGCTCGGGTCGGCCACCTCGCGGTAGCCCTGGCCCACCTCGCCGCTGGAGAGGGCCGTGCCCCCCTGGGCCCACCACCAGACGATCTTGTGCCCCTGGTAGAGCAGGCCGCGATCGAAGAGCTCGGCCAACGCCCACCAGACGCTCTCGACATAGGCGCGATGGTAGGTGACGTAGGCGGCAGAGAGGTCGATCCAGAAGCCGATCCGCTCGGTCAGCGTCTCCCACTCCTTCATGTACCGCCAGACGCTCTCCTGGCACTTGTGGATGAAGGGCTCGACGCCGTAGGACTCGATCTCGGCCTTGGAGTGGATGCCGAGCTCCTTGCAGACCTCGACCTCGACGGGCAGGCCGTGCGTGTCCCAGCCCGCCTTCCGCTCGCAATACTGCCCGCGCATCGTCCGGTAGCGCGGGTAGAGATCCTTGATGGTCCGCGTCAGGCAGTGGCCGGGATGCGGCATGCCGTTGGCCGTTGGCGGGCCCTCGTAGAACACGAACCGTGGCGCCCCGCGGCGGCGCTGGAGCGACTCGGCGTAGGTGCCCCGTTCGCGCCACAGCCTGGCGATGGCGGCCTCGAGGGCGGGGAAGTCGGGCTTGCCGCGGACGGGTTCGAACATGGATCGGTGGGCGGGGTGAGGATCGCCCCGGCGACCACCGGGGGCCTTGATCGTACACGCGGCGGAGCCGGAGAGAACGGGGGGCATCCGGGGCCGCACGTCATATGCCGTCTGCGGCGCGGCGTGGTACAAGAAACCGTCTTGCGGCCCTTTTTCGGTCCTCTCCGGAGCATTCCCGTGCCAGCGCATCCCCGGCCCCGCGCCCATGTCCTCATGGAGGCCAACTACCGCCAACTCCTCGACCGGCGGCCGAACGTCGCCGTGCTGCCCTGGGGTGCGACGGAGGCCCACAACTACCATCTGCCTCACGGCACCGACGTGATCGAGGCGGCAACGCTCGCCGCGGCGGCCGCCGACGCCGCCGTGGAGCACGGCGCCCGACCGGTCGTCCTCCCCGTGATCCCCTTCGGCAACAACGCCCAGCAGCAGGACCAGGTGGCCACGATCCACCTCTCGACGGCCACGTCACTCGCCCTGCTGCGGGACGTGGCGACGAGCCTCGTCCGGCAGGGCATCGACCGGCTCGTGGTCCTCAATTCCCACGGCGGCAACGACTTCAAGCCGCTCGTCCGCGACGTGGCGTTGGAGACGGGAGTGTTCATCGTCGTCATCGATTTTTGGCGGATGCGGCCCGACGTGCTGGCACGGATCTTCGCCGAGCCCGGAGACCATGCCGGGGCGATGGAGACGGCGCTGCTGCTCCACATCTGCCCCGACCTCGTCGTCCTACCGCAGGCGGGCCCCGGCTCGGCCAACGCCTGGAAGCTCGGCCGGCTCAAGCAGGCCGGCGTGTGGACGCCGCGGCCCTGGTCGCACGTCCATCCCGACACGGGGAGCGGCGACCCGCGGTCAGCCACGGCGGAGCAGGGCCGCGAGTATTTCGCGACGATCGCGGCCGCGGTCGCGGACGTGCTCGTGGAACTGTCGGCAGCGGAGAAGGGGGCGGTGCCTTACGTCTGAGGCTGCTCCCACTTGAGCCTCGTGCGGTTCGCTGGTCGGGGCTGCTCGTGCCCCATCGCCGGACGTTCGCTGCGGGCCTCCAGCCCTCGCTCACTCGGACCTGCCTGCGCTCCGGCATCCTGCCTGCGCTGGGCAGCTTACGCCGGCTCCTGTGGCACGAGCAGCCCCGCCCGTCATTCGATTCCGGACGCCCGTATGGTGCGCGAGGATCAAGTGTGTCCCGTCTGACGCACCCGGCGGCGGGCCGCGTCAGCCTGGAAGCTCGACCGTGCGGCCGGTCTTGAAGGCCTCGTCCGCCGCGAGCACGATCCGCAGGCTGTTCACCGCGTCGGCCATGTGGTCGCCGATGTCGCGGTCGTGCAGGATCGCGTCGAGGAAGAACTGCTGCTCGAGCATGCACAGGCCGTCGTGATCCGGCTCCCCGGAGCAGTCGATGTACTCGTCCTTGCGGGCGAACGAGCCGTCGCTGCCGAGGTCGGCATGGTGGAGGCGGAGGAGCGCCGCCTTGGTGTGCGCCTCGACGTCGTCGCTGGAGGCTTCCCCCTCCTTGACGCCGGTGATGCTCACGCAGCCTTTCGGCCCGATCACGTCCTTCACGAAGTAGGCGACGTCGCTCATCATCGGCCCCCAGCCGGCCTCGTACCAGCCGACCGAGCCGTCGGCGAACGTGACCTGCAGGTTGCCGTAGTTGTACATCCCCGGCACCAGCTCGTCGGTGAGCCGGGCGCCGATGGCGCTGACGCGGATCGGCTTCGATCGCGTCATCTGGCACATCACGTCGACGTAGTGGACGCCGCAGTCGACGATCGGCGACATCGAGTCCATCAGCGACTTGTGGGTCTTCCACATCGGGCCGGAGGACTGCTGGTTGAGGTTCATGCGCATCACCAGCGGCTTGCCGAGCGTCCGGGCGGTCTCGATGAACCTCTTCCAGGTGGGATGAACGCGGAGGATGTAGCCGACGACGAGTTTCTTTCCCGCCTCACGGGCGGCGGCGACGACCTCCTCGGCCTCCTCCACCGTCACGGCGACCGGCTTCTCGAGGAACACGTGGCAGCCGGCGGCGAAGGCCCGCTTGGCGTAGTCGGCGTGGGTGTCGGGGTACGTGTTGATCGACACTGCGTCGGGCCGCGTGGCCGCCAGCGCCGTGGCGTAGTCGGAGAACTGCGGATACTCGGCGCCGACGGCGTCGAGGAGCTCGCGACGCGACTTCTCGCCGCGGGCGACGACGCCCACGATCTCGAACTCCGGCAGGGCGTGGTAGGCCTTGGCGTGCGACTTCCCCATGTGGCCGCAGCCCACGACGAGAATCCGGATCGGCTTGCTCATGACGATGCTCCCCTCAGGAACGGACGTGTTTCAGGAACGGGCATGGGCGGCGATGGCCGCCGTGATCAGGGCGTGGAGCTTGGGCTCGGCGGAGCGGGCGACGGCGAGGATCTTCTCCACGGTCGCCACCTCCAACGCGTCCGGCAGGCACATGTCGGTGATCACCGAGATGCCGAGGACCGCGAGGCCCGCATGGACGGCGACGATCACCTCGGGGACCGTCGACATGCCGACGACGTCGGCCCCGATCCCGCGCAGGAAGCGATATTCCGCCCGCGTCTCCAGATTCGGCCCCGTCACCGCCACGTAGACGCCGCGGTGGGCGGCGAAGTCGCCGCGCCGGGCCGCGGCCAGGGCTACGTCGATCAGCGCGGGAGTGTATGGGGCCGACATGTCGGGGAACCGCGGCCCGAGCCGCTCGTCGTTGATGCCGATGAGCGGGTTGTCGTTCATGAGGTTGATGTGGTCGTCGATGACCATCAGGTCGCCGGTGCGGTACATCGGGTTGAGCCCGCCGCAGGCGTTGGTGACGACCAGCAGACCGGCGCCGAGCCGGCGGAGCACACGGACCGGGAACGTGATCTGGGAGAGCGGATACCCCTCGTAGGCGTGCTGCCGCCCCTCCATCACGACCACGGGCACGCCCTCGAGCAGACCGCAGACGAGCTGGCCGGCATGGCCGTGGGCCGTGGAGCGGGCGAAGTGGGGGATCTCGTCGTAGGGAATCGTCACCCGGTCGGCGAGGGCCGACGCAATCCCGCCAAGGCCGCTGCCGAGAATGATTCCCGCCGCCGGCTCGTGCGGCCAGCGGGCGGCGATGGTCGCGGCGGCCTCGGTGATCTTGTCGTACTGGTCGAGCATGCCTGCTCCGGCTCGGCCGCCGCCGGAGCGATCACTCGCTTCCCAGCAACGCCTGGAAATCGGGATGGTCCTTCAGCGACTCCAGGTCGGGGTCGCTCTCCATGTGGGCCAGATCGTCGTAGCCGAGGAGGATCGCCCGCGACAGCGAGTCGATCGCCTCGTCCGACTGACCGGCCCGGGCCAGGGAGCAGGCGAGATTGTAGCGGGCCAGGAAGTCCTCGGGCAGGAGTTCGACCAGACGGCGGTCGAGCTCAACGGCCCGGTTGACCAGTCCGCGCTTGGAAACGAGTTCGGCGAGGATCCGCAGCACCTCGACGGAGTCCCCCTTCCGGGCCAGGAGCCGCTCGAAGAAGTCGATGTCGAAGTCGAGCTGGGACAGCGAACCGAACCAGGCCGACGCGGCCGGGCGCTTCCGCTGCCGGCCGGCCGGCTTGCCGACGGGAAGCGCACCCCCGGCGCCGTCGGCATCCTCGGGCCCGGGTTGCGGGGTGTCTCGGCCTGCCATGAAATCTCCGCTGGCACTCCGCAGCGCCGGCTACTTCTTTCCCTTCCCCGGGGGCGGCTCTTCGTCGCCCTCGTCGGGGTGATCCCAGTCCGGGTCGTTCTCTTCCTCCTCGAAGTCGTCGTCAAAGTCGTCGTCGAAATCGTCGAAGTTCGACTCTTCGTCGGTGGGCGGCTGACTGACGGCGAGATCCTCCTCGTCGCCGATGTCCTCCTCCTCGTCGGGGTCGATGGCACAGGCTGGTCCCGTGTGGACGGGTCCACCGGTGCGGCGGAGCGGGATGGTGGAGTGGCTGGTCATCGCGGGAGAAAACCTGACGCTTTGGGGAACCGGACTGCTGCGAGAAGAAACCGTTTTCAGCCGTCCGCGTCAAGGCGTGGATGTCGAGGCGTGGATCGGCGGCCGGGCGGGACCTGAAATATACGCCCCGCGGCGGGATTTTCCCACCGCGGATTCATGGCCGCCGCCGGGCCTCAGGTGTGGTAGTCGGCGTTCAGGTGGACGTATTCGGCCGTCAGATCGCTGGAGTAGAAGCGGATCTGACCCGGCCCGGGGCCAACGTCGAGCTCGATGAGCGTTTCCCGTGCTCCCTTGATCGACGCGGAAACGGCGTCGGCGTCGAAGCGGACGGGGGCGCCGGCCTCGAACAGCAGCGTGCCGTTGAGCCGGAGCCGCACCTGCGCCGGGTCGAAGCGGACGCCCGAATAGCCCGCGGCGGAAACGATCCGGCCCCAGTTGGGGTCGGCGCCGTGAATGGCGGTCTTGACCAGCGGACTGTCGGCGATCGACCGGGCGATCGTCCGGGCCTCCTCGCGATCGGCACAACCCCGGACCTCGATCCGCAGGACGTGCGTCGCCCCTTCGCCGTCGTCGGCGATCTCGCGGGCGAGCGCCTCGCAGGCCGTCGTCAGCGCCCGGCCGAAGGCCTCCAGGCCGGCGCCCGAGAGTGGGCTGCCCCCGGCGGCGCCGTTGGCGAGGAGGAGCACCGTGTCGTTGGTACTCATGTGGCCGTCCACGCTGACGCAGTTGAACGACGTCTCAGCGGCCTCGCGCAGAAGCCGCTGGCCGTCGGCTGGTTCGACGGCCGCGTCGGTGAGCAGCACGCCGAGCATCGTCGCCAGCCGCGGCCCGATCATCGCCGCCCCCTTGGCCATGCCGAACAGGGTGTAGGTCGTGCCGGCGGCGGCGAAGGTCGCCCCGGCGAGCTTCGGTCGCGTGTCGGTGGTCATCATGCCCCGGGCGGCCCGGACGGCCGAATCGTCGTCGGAGCCGAGGGCTGCCGCGGCCCGCTCCAGGCCGCGACCGATCTTCTCCAGAGGGAGGAACTCGCCGATGATTCCGGTGGAGAGCACGAGTATTTCGTCGGCGCTGGCGGCGACGAGGCCGGCGGCGGCGGCCGCCATGCCGCGGGCGTCGTCGAGGCCGCGGGCTCCGGTGCAGGCGTTGGCGTTGCCGGAGTTGATGGCGATGCCGCGCATGCCCCGCCCCGGCGTCAGGGCCCGGTCGTAGGCCACCGGGGCCGCGAACACGAGGTTCGTCGTGTACACGCCGGCGGCGGTCGCTGGCAGGTCGGACACGACCAGGGCGACGTCCTCGCGGGTCGGGTTGCGCTTCACGCCGGCATGCACGCCGGCGACGCGGAAGCCGCGCGGGAGGGGAGGGATCGGCAGGCGGACGGGCGTCTCGGTGATCGGCATGTCAGGCCATTCCGGCGTGTTCGGGGAGGTCGAAGAGGACGTTGAAATTCTGCACCGCCGCCCCGGCCGCACCCTTGACGAGATTGTCGAGGCAGCTGATGAGCAGCACGCGGCCGCGGACGACGCGGGCGGTGATGTCGCAATAGTTCGTGTCGACCGTGTCCTTGGTGCCGGGGAGGTGGTCGACGATCCGCACGAACCGCTCGCCGGCGTAGGCGGCGCGGAGCGCGGTCATCACGTCGGCCTCGGTCAGCGACGTGCGCGGCTTGGCGTAGATGGTGGAGAGGATTCCGCGGTCCATCGGCGCGAGTTGCGGCGTGAAGATCACGGCCGGCCGGACGCCGGCGTGGCGGGCGATCACCTGCTCGATCTCCGGCGTGTGCCGGTGGCGGCCGACGTTGTACGCCGACATGCTCTCGTTGCATTCCGGAAAATGCGTCGTCAGCTTCGGCTGCCGGCCGGCGCCGCTGACGCCGCTCTTGGAGTCGACGATGATGTCGTCGGGCTCGATCAGACCGGCCTTGAGCAGAGGTGCCAGAGGGAGAATCGCTGACGTCGAGTAGCAGCCGGGGTTGGCGACGAGCGACTGGCCGTGAATGCGGTCCCGGAACAGCTCCGGCAGGCCGTAGGGCGTGCGGCCGAGCCGCTCCGGGTCGGGATGCTCGTGGGCGTACCACTCGCGATAGGAGATCGGGTCGTCGAGCCGGTAATCGGCGCTGAAGTCGACGACCTTCGCGCCGGCGGCGAGCACGCGGGGAAGGATCTCGGCGCTGGCGGCGTGCGGCAGGCAGCCGAAGACACAGTCGGCGCGGGCTCCGACATCCTCCGGCGCCAGATCCTCGAGCGGCAGGTCGAGCCGGCCGACGAGGGAGGGATGGATGCTCGCGATCGGCGGCTTTCCCTCCTGTCGGCTGGTGACGGCGACGATCTCGGCATGCGGGTGGCGCAGGAGGATCTTGATCGCCTCCAGGGCCGTGTAGCCGGTGGCACCGAGGATGGCGACCTTGATGCGTTCGCGGGGACTGGTCATCGCGGGTGCCCGGGCGGGAAAAGCCGTCGTTATAGCGGGGGCGCGGCGACTGAGAAAGCCGCGGATCCGTCCCGCCGCGGACGATCTAGGAGACGGCGTGGCCGACGAGCCGCTGTTCGATGAGCCGCACGAGCCAGCCGGCCACCGCCCGCTTCGAGCCGCGCTTCGCCCCCACGAGGGCGTGGCGGGCGTCGTAGACGGCCACGGCATTCTGCGCCGATTCCAGCGCCGACACGTCGTTGACCACGATCAGATCGCAGTTCTTGGCCGTGATCTTCGCGCACGCCCGGCGCGGGTCGGCTCCCGGCTCGAGGGCGAAGGCCACGAACCACTGTCCCGGCCGGCGCTGCCGGGCCAACGTGGCGATGACGTCGGTCGTGGGGGCGAGTTTCAGTGTCAGCCCCGTGCCGGTGCGCGGAATCTTGCCCGGTGCCCGGCGGACCGGCTCGAAGTCGCAGGGGGCGGCCGCGGCGATCACGCCGTCCACTCCGGCCACCGCGCTGCGGCAGGCGGCGAGCATCTCGGCCGTGGTGACGACGGGAATCACCCTGGCCTTTCGCGGATAGGCGACCTGCACCGGCCCGCTGACGATCGTCACGCCATGTCCCCGGGCGAGGGCCGCCTCGGCCAGGGCCTTCGCCATGCGGCCGCTCGACGCATTGGTGAGGTAGCGGACGTCGTCGATGAAGGCACGGGTCGGGCCGGCCGTGAGGAGAATCTTCGCCATCTGTGTTCCGGGTTGTTCAGGTCCGGCCGGCGAGCGTCGTGCCGATGACGAGGGCGATCTCCTCCGGCTCCGCCATCCGCCCGGCACCCTGGCGCCGGCAGGAGAGCCAGCCGGTGCCGGGCGCGACGATCGTCGCGCCGTCGGCGGCGAGCTGGGCGACGTTCCGCTGCACGGCCGGATGAGCCCACATCGCCGCGTTCATCGCCGGGGCGAAGAGGACGGGGCACTCGGCGCACAAGAGCAGCGTCGAGAGCAGGTCGTCGGCCGCGCCCGTCGCCGCCTTGGCGAGCAGGTCGGCCGAGGCCGGGGCGACGACGACGACATCGGCTCGGGCGGCGAGCTCGATGTGGGCGCCGAGTGGAAACCTGGCCGGATCGAACGACCGCGACGCCACCGGACGCCCCGTGAGCGCGGCGAACGTCGCCGCGCCGACGAACCGCCGGGCCCGCGGCGTGAGCACGGCCGTCACGCCCGCCCCCTGCTGGACAAGGAGGCTCGTCAGCGCCGCCGCCTTGTAGGCTGCGACCCCGGCCGACACGCCGAGCACGATCTCCCGACCCTCGAACGAACTCGCCATGCCCTGATTTCCTGCCGCTGCGGATGCCGCCGCCACCGGTCGGCCAACGCTGCCGGGAAAACCCGGCCGCTGTCACATGATGCCGGGATCGAAGTCCAGCGGCCCGCCCGCCTCCTCCGACTCACCGGTGATTCGCAGGTTGAGCGAGGTGTCGAGGAAGATCTTGTCCTGCTTGATCTCCTCGATGACGATCGCCATTTTGTCGTCTGTGGCAACGTCGACCAGCGGACGGCCGCCGGCGTTGAGCGCCACGAGCCGCTTCTGGATGAGGGTCGAGAGCTTGAAGCGGCCCCCGACCTTGTTGACGATCTCCTCTTCGCGCAGGTCGTCGATCATGAACGTGCTCCCTGGGTGGTTCGGTCCTGGACTGGCATCGTGACGGGCTGGGTGTCGGGCTGAGCGGGCTCAGTCGCGCCGTGCTGCGGCAGCCCGGCGGCGGCGAGGATCGACTCGATCCGGGCCAGCGCCGTGCCCACGTCGTCGTTGACGACGCGGTGCCGGTAGCGGTGGGCCTCGAGCAGCTCGCGTCGCGCCACCTCCAGCCGCCGCGCCATCGCCTCGGCCGACTCGGTGCCGCGGCCCTGGAGCCGCTCGACGAGTTGATCGGGATGGGCGGGCTCGACGAAGATCGTGATCGCCTCGGGAAACCGCTCGAGAAGCGACAGTGTACCCTCGACGTCGATCTCCAGCACGACCCAACTCCCGGCGGCCAGCCGCGGGGTGACCTCGCTGACGAGCGTGCCGTACCAGTGCTGCCGGCCGTAGACCTGGCAGCATTCGAGAAACTCGCCGTTTTTCCGCCGGGATTCGAAGTCGGCGCGGGGCATGAAGTGGTAATCAACGCCGTCGCGCTCGCCGGCCCGCGGCGGCCGGGTCGTGGCCGACACGCTGGGCAGGAGGTGGGGCAGGTCGGCGAGCAGGCGCCGCAGGAGCGTGGTCTTCCCCACGCCCGAGGGGCCGGAGATGACGACGAGTTTGCCGGGGACGACATCCATCCCGCTGTTGTACCGCAGGTGGGCGCGGGAGAAAAAGAGGGCGGCGGGATTCCCCCGGCGATCCGCCGCGGGACGCGGCCCGGGGTTCACTCGACGTTCTGGACCTGCTCGCGGAGCCGCTCGACCCGGGTCTTGAGCTCGACGACCGCGTGGGCGACCTCCACGTCGAGGGACTTCGAGGCGATGGTGTTCGCCTCGCGGGCCAGTTCCTGGGCCAGGAAGTCGAGCGACCGCCCCGGCGACTCCGTCTCCAGGAGCCGCTCGAACTGGGCGACGTGGCTCTCCAGGCGCACGAGTTCCTCGGCGATGTCTGAGCGATCGGCGATCAGGGCGACCTCGTGGGCGATGTCGGCCTCCGTGAGGGCGGTGCCGTTCTGCTCGAGCAGCCGCGACACCCGCTCCACGAGCCGGGCCCGGTGGTCGGCGAGGATGCCGGGCACGCGGGCCCGGATCGCCGCCACGAGCCCGACGATGTCGCGGCAGGTGGACCGCATGTCGGCGGCCAGGGCCAGTGCCTCGGTGCGCCGCATGGCATCGAGACGGTCGACCGCCCCGGCCACGGCCCGCGCGATCAACGGCCAGGCGCGGTCGAGGGCGGCCTCGTCCGGCGCCGATTCGACGACGATGCCGGGCAGGCCAAGCAGCGGTTCCACGGAGAGCGGCGGCTCGAGGCCGTGCCGTTCGCAGAACGCGGCTGCATCCGCGAGGTAGGCGGCCAGCTGCTCATGGTCGAGCCGGCGGCCCGTCGATGCCGCCGGACCGGAAAGGTCGAGGCTCACCTGCACCGACCCGCGCCGGACGCGTTGCCTGATCACCGCCTCGACACGGCTTTCGAGGCCGCCGAACCCTTCACGGGTGCGCAGCGACATCTTGAAGAAGCGATTGTTGACGGAACGGATCTCGACCCGGCAGGTGCTCGCACCGGCGGTCACCGTCGCATCGCCGCAGCCCGTCATGCTCACCATGAGCGGGCTCCGATCACTTGGTCGGCTCGGCCGGCGCGGCGGGATTGGCCGCTGCAGCCGGCGGGGCGGGATTCGCCGCTGCAGCCGGCGCGTCGGGCTTGGCCTCGGGCTTAACGTCGGGCGTGGTCGGCGCCGTTTCGGAGGCAGCGGGCTTCGTCTCCGGCGTGGCGGGCTCCGTCTCCGGGACCGCGGGCTTGGCCTCGAGATCCGTTTCCGGGGCGGTCGCGCCGGGCTGTGCGGCCCCCGGCTGGTCCGGCTGGCGCGGCTGCACGGCGGGGGCTGCTGCGCTCCCCAGGCCCGGGGCGAGGAGCGATTGCGGCTTGCCGAGCAGGTTGAGCGTGAGGATGCAGAGCAGGATCCAGAAACCGGCCACGGCGACCGTGATGCGGGTGAAGATGTCCCCGGCCTTCGTGCCGAAGGCGCTCTGGCCCCCCATGCCGCCGAAGGCACCGGCGAGCCCACCGCCACGGCCCCGCTGGATGAGGACGAGCAGGATCAGAAACAGCGAGGTCAGGACGAGGGAAAAACCGAGCAGGAAACGGATCAGGGATGACATGGACGAACCAGTGCTCCGGAAGCGGCGTCGGATGGTGACCGAGTTCGGAGAGAATACCCGACGGACGTCCCGCCTCCTACCCCGGCCGCCATCGCCGCGGCGGGAAAGGCCGTCCCGCGCGACCGGGACCGGTTCACGCCGTGCCGAACGCGGCCGCGATGGCCAGGAAGTCGTCAGCCTTCAGGCTCGCGCCCCCCACGAGGGCACCGTCGATGTCGGGCTGGGCCGCGAGGTCGGCGACGTTGTCGGGCTTCACGCTCCCGCCGTACTGGATCCGCACCTGCGCGGCAACCGCCGCCGAGCCGAGTTGGGCGACGAGCCCGCGGATCAGAGCGTGCACCTCCTGGGCCTGCTCCGGCGTGGCGACTTTGCCGGTGCCGATCGCCCACACCGGCTCGTAGGCGATCACCACCTTCTCCAGGTCCGGCGCGGAAAGGCCGCCGAGCCCGCCCCTCACCTGGGCCGTCACGACCGCCGCCGTCCGGCCCGCCTCGCGCTCCTCGAGCGTCTCGCCGACGCAGACGATCGGCGTCAGGCCGGCGGCCAGCGCGGCCCGCGTCTTGGCGTTGACCGCGGCGTCGGTTTCACCGAACAGCGTCCGGCGTTCCGAGTGGCCGAGGATCACGTGGCTGCAGCCGAGGTCGACGAGCATCGGCGGCGCCACCTCGCCGGTGAAGGCCCCGCTCGCCTTGTCGTGCATCGTCTGGCCGCCGACGCCGACAGCTGAATCGGCGCCGAGCGTCGCCACCACCGTCTCGACGTACACGGCCGGGGGGCAGAGGACGAGTTCCGCGGCCCCGGCCTCGCCGCGCCGCGCCGACACCGCGGCCGCGAGGGCCCGGGACTGGGAGCGGTCGAGGTTCATCTTCCAGTTGCCGGCGACGATCTTCCTGCGGGCCATGCTGCCTCCTCGTGTCGTGGCGAAACGTGAGCCGGGATGATACGGGGCGGGCCGGGGGGCGGAAAGCCGCCCCGGTCGCGGCTGGGGAAGGCTGCGGCCGCCCGGGTGTCGCGGACGTTCAGCCCACGGCGGCCGCGGCGGCGTAGGAGCCGAGGATCACCACGCGCTTGCAGCGTTTCTCCAGGGAGGCGATGGCGCGCCTTACCCGGAGGTCTTCGCGGTGCCCCTCGAACTCCACGAAGAACACGTAGCCGCGTTCCTCGCCGGGCAGGGGAAAGGACTCGATCCAGGTCAGGTTCAGCTTCTGCTTCTTGGGGATCGTGAGCGCGTCGGCGAGGCCGCCCGGACGGTGCTCGATCTCGAACATGATCGCCGTCTTGTCGCGGCCCGTGCGGGCGGTATCGGCATGGCCGATGACGGCGAACCGTGTCGTGTTGCCCGCCACGTCCTCGATGTTCTCCGCGAGCAGCGAAAGTCCGTGGTGCACGCCCGCCTGCCGGCTGGCGATCGCCGCCGCATGGGGCGTGCGGGCTGCGGTCTCGGCGGCCACGCTGGTGCTCGTGACCTCGACGAGGCGGGCGGAGGGGAGGTGCCGGGCCAGCCAGTTGCGGCACTGCGACAGGGCCTGCGGCCGGCTGTAGACCTCTTCGATCGCCGACCGGTCGCAGGCGGCGAGGAGATTGTGGTGGATCCGCAGCGGCACCTCGGCGCAGATCTTCACCGGCAGGCGGGCGAGGTTGTCGAGCGTGTCGGCGATGCGGCCATCGGTGGAGTTCTCCAGCGGCACCACGCCGTAGTGGGAGTGGCCGGCACGGACCTCCTCGAAGGCGGCCGAGATGCTCGCCACGGGAACGAAGTCCACCGCGCTGCCGAAGCGGTGGAGTGCGGCGAGATGGCTGTAGGTCCAGGCCGGCCCAAGGTGGGCCACGCGGAGGTGCTGCTCGATGGCCCGGGAGCCGGAAATGAGCTCGCGCCAGATCGCCTTCAGGCTTTCGTTGGAGAGGGGGCCGCTGTTGCAGGAAACGACCCGTTCCAGCACCATCTCCTCGCGGGCGGGATCATAGGTCTGCTGCCCCGAGGACTTCTTCAGGTGCCCGATCTCGCGGGCCACCTCGGCCCGTTCGTTGGCGAGGGCCACGAGTTCCCGATCGATGCGATCGATCTGCTGGCGAAGGCTGGTGAGGCTCGCCGGGCGGCCAGCGGCCGGATCGGGGGCTTTTTCACTGGGGATTTTCGCCATCGGCTTGCGGTCGGCCAAAATGGCAGCCGTCCTGAACGGGTCGAAAACGGTCTCCGCGACCGCTGCCACAACTGTACTCCGAAGAAGTCCCGCGTAAACCCGGCCCGAGCCGGCCCCGGCGCTGGCCGGGCACCGTCCCGGCACGGCCTTTGCATTCCCTGCTGATGGCGGGATTCAAGGCCAAATGTGGCGTCGGCTCCGCCGGGCACACTCCAGCACGAGGGCAGCACCAACCATGGCGACCAAGCAGGGCGAAAAGATCATCGGCATCGATCTCGGCACCACCAACTCGGTGGTCGCGGTGATGGAGGGCAAGGAGCCGAAGGTGATCGCGAACAAGGAGGGCAATCGCCTCACGCCGAGCGTGGTGGCCTTCAACGACAAGGGGGAGACGCTCGTCGGGGACATCGCCCGCCGCCAGGCGGTGACGAATCCGAAGCGCACGATCTACTCGATCAAGCGGTTCATGGGCCGGCGGCACAACGAGGTCGCGGGCGAGGAGAAGATGGTTCCCTACGAGGTCGTCGGGGGGCCGGAGGACTACGTCAAGGTCAAGGCTGGCGACAAGGAGTTCACCCCGCCGGAGGTGTCGGCGAAGGTGCTCCGCGCCCTCAAGGAGTCCGCCGAGGCCTATCTCGGCCACAAGGTCAACAAGGCGGTGATCACCGTTCCCGCCTACTTCAACGACGCGCAGCGGCAGGCCACGAAGGACGCCGGCCAGATCGCCGGCCTGGAGGTGATGCGGATCATCAACGAGCCGACCGCCGCCGCCCTCGCCTACGGCCTGGAGAAGAAGGCCCAGGAAAAGATCGTGGTCTTCGACCTCGGTGGCGGCACGTTCGACGTGTCCGTGCTGGAAGTGGCCGACGGCGTGTTCCGTGTGATCAGCACCAACGGCGACACGCACCTCGGCGGCGACGACTTCGACCAGACGCTGATCAACCACGTGGCGGACCAGTTCAAGAAGGAGCAGGGGATCGACCTGCGGAAGGACACGATGGCCCTGCAGCGGCTCCAGGAAGCCTGCGAGAAGGCCAAGAAGGAGCTCAGCTCCGCGCAGAGCACCGACATCAACCTCCCCTTCATCACCGCCGATGCCTCGGGGCCGAAGCACCTGCAGATCACGATCACGCGGGCCCAGTTCGAGCAGATGTGCGACCCGCTCATCGAACGCTGCCGGGGCCCGGTGCTGCAGGCGCTCAAGGACGCCAAACTCGATCCCAAGGAGATCGACGAGGTCGTCCTCGTCGGCGGCTCGACCCGGATCCCGAAGGTCGGGGAGCTGGTGAAGAAGCTGTTCTCCAAGGACCCGCACAAGGGCGTGAACCCCGACGAGGTGGTGGCCCTCGGCGCCGCCATCCAGGGGGGCGTACTCGGCGGCGACGTGCAGGATGTGCTCCTCCTCGACGTCACGCCGCTCAGCTTGGGCATCGAGACCGAGGGGGGCATCTTCACCAAGCTCGTGGAGCGGAACACGACCGTCCCGACGGAGCGGAAGCAGGTGTTCAGCACGGCGGCCGACAACCAGACCGCCGTGACCGTGAGCGTGTTCCAGGGGGAACGGCCGATGGCCCGTGACAATCGGCTGCTCGGCCAATTCAACCTCGAGGGCATTCCCCCCGCGCCCCGGGGGACGCCGCAGGTCGAGGTCAAGTTCGACATCGACGCCAACGGCATCCTCAAGGTCAGTGCCAAGGATCTCGGCTCCAACAAGGAGCAGACGGTGAGCATCGAGCAGTCGAGCGGGCTGAACGAGTCCGAGATCGAGCGGATGCGGAAGGACGCCGAGAGCCATGCCGAGGAGGACAAGCGGAAGTACCGCGTCGCCGAGGCCCGCAACAAGGCCGAGGCGCTGTGCTTCCAGACGGAGAAGCTGATCAAGGAGAACGAGGCGAAGCTCTCGGCATCCGACAAGGCACCCCTCGAGGCCGCCGTCACCAAGGCCCGGGAGACCGCCAAGGGAGAAGACGTCGACGCGATCAACTCGGCCCATGGCGCCCTCGAACAGGCGGTTCACGCCCTCTCGAAGGTGCTCTACGAGTCGACCGCCGGCGGCCGTGGCGACGCCCAGCCGGAGCAGGCATCGGGCGGCGACAAGGGGCCCGACGACACGATCGACGCCGAGTTCGAGGTGAAATCGTAGCGCGAGATCGGCCATCCCTGGCCCGATTTCGCTTGGTCAGCCGGAGGGGAAGCCCAACGTCCCCTCGGCTGACGGCGTCGCATCCGGCGACGCCTGGGGTGAGAGCCAAAAACGGGAGGCGCGGGGGCGGCGAACGCTCGACGAGCGTGGGCCGCTCTGGTCCAGCGATGAGACGTGTGCCGCCCCCGAGCCAGCGCCGCAGGACTCGGCGCGATTGAAGAGAGGATCGACCCATGCCTTTCCGCTTCGACAAGTTCACGATCAAGGCGCAGGAGGCCGTCCAGGCGGCGGTCGAGCTGGCCGCCGAGCGCGGCAATCCGCAGGCCACGCCGGTGCACCTGCTCCGGGCGCTCGTCGGCGAGCGCGAGGGAATCGTCCGGCCGCTGCTGGAGAAGCTCGGCGCCGACCGGGGGCACCTGGAGCGGATCGTGGATGCCGAGCTGGCGAACCTGCCCCGGGTGTCGGGGGGCGCGCAGCCGCAGCCCGACCAGGAACTCGTCAAGGTGTTCGAGGCGGCGACGACCGAGTCGCACCAGATGAAGGACGAGTTCGTGTCCACGGACCACCTGCTCCTGGCGCTGGTCAAGGTGCCGTCGAAGGCCCGCAACGTCCTCCAGCTGGCGGCGATCGGTGAAAAGGAGCTGCTCGCCGGCCTGCAGTCGGTCCGCGGGCAGTCGCGGGTCACCGACCAGAACCCGGAGGAGAAGTTCCAGGCCCTCGACAAGTACGGCATCGACCTCGTCAAGCGGGCCAGCCAGGGCAAGCTCGATCCCGTGATCGGCCGTGACGCCGAAATCCGGCGCGTGATCCAGGTGCTGTCGCGGCGGACGAAGAACAATCCCGTGCTGATCGGCGAGCCGGGCGTCGGAAAGACGGCGATCGCGGAGGGGCTGGCGCTGCGGATCGTGCAGTCGGACGTTCCGGAGAACCTGCGCGGCCGGCGGGTGGTGGCTCTGGACCTCGGCGCCCTGATCGCGGGCACCAAGTACCGGGGCGAGTTCGAGGACCGGTTGAAGGCGATCCTCCGCGAGGTCGAGGCCGCGCAGGGGAACGTCGTCCTGTTCATCGACGAGCTCCACACCGTGATCGGGGCGGGGGCTGCCGAGGGGGGGTCGGACGCGGCCAACCTCCTCAAGCCGGCCCTCGCCCGCGGCGAACTGCGCTGCATCGGCGCCACGACGCTCGACGAGTATCGCAAGCACATCGA
Source organism: Planctomycetia bacterium (assembly GCA_014192425.1). Classification (NCBI taxonomy): domain Bacteria; kingdom Pseudomonadati; phylum Planctomycetota; class Planctomycetia; species Planctomycetia bacterium. Next base: position 97,323 of record BJHK01000013.1, read on the forward strand.
GAAGGACGCCGCGCTGGAGCGCCGCTTCCAGCCGGTGATGGTCGGCGAGCCGAGCGTCGAGGACACGATCGCCATCCTGCGCGGCCTCAAGCCACGCTACGAGGCCCATCACAAGGGGGTGAAGATCAAGGACTCCGCCCTCGTCGCCGCCGCCGAGCTCTCCAACCGCTACATCGCCGACCGTTTCCTGCCCGACAAGGCGATCGACCTCATGGACGAGGCGACGAGCCGGATCGCGATGGAGCTGCAGAGCGTGCCCAGCGAGATCGACGAGGTGCAGCGCCGGCTCGTGCAGCTGGAGCTGGCGGCCCGGCAGCTGGCCGAGGAGACGGAGGAGCACGCCAAGGAACGGCTCGCCGACATCGAGGAGGAGTCGACCGAGCTGCGCAGAAAGCTCGCCGACCTGCGGAAGCAGTGGGAGGCGGAGAAGAGCGGCGTGGGCAGCGCCCAGGAGCTGCGCCGTCAACTGGACGAGGTGCAGCTCGGCTTCGAGAAGGCGGCGGTGCAGATCAAGGACCGGCAGGCTTCCGGCCAGCCGGTCGGCGAGGACCTGTACCAGAAGCTCTACGAGCTCGACGTGCAGCGGAAGGGGCTGCAGCAGCGGCTCGAGCAGGAGGGATCGGACAAGGAAGGAAAGGACGCGGCCAAGGCGGGCCAGAAGCGGCTCCTGCGGCGCGAAGTCGGCCCCGAGGAGATCGCCGAGGTCGTCAGCGCCTGGACCGGGATCCCGGTGACGCGGCTCGTGGAGGCCGAGCGGGCGAAGCTGCTCGTTCTCGAGGAGCGGCTCCACCAGCGGGTGGTCGGCCAGGAGGAGGCCGTGGAGGCGGTGAGCAACGCCGTGCGGCGCAGCCGGGCCGGCCTCCAGGATCCGAACCGGCCGATCGGCTCGTTCATCTTCCTCGGGCCCACCGGCGTCGGGAAGACGGAGCTCTGCAAGGCCCTCGCCGAGGTGCTGTTCGACGACGAGAACGCCATGGTGCGGATCGACATGAGCGAGTTCATGGAGAAGCACACCGTGGCCCGACTGATCGGCGCGCCCCCGGGCTACGTCGGCTACGAGGAGGGGGGCGTGCTCACCGAGGCGGTCCGGCGCCGGCCCTACTCGGTCGTCCTGCTCGACGAGATCGAGAAGGCACACCGCGACGTGTTCAACGTCCTTCTTCAGGTGCTCGACGACGGCCGGCTCACCGACAGCCTCGGGCACACGGTCGACTTCACCAATTCGATCGTGGTCATGACGAGCAACGTCGGCAGCCAGGCGATCCAGGAGATCACCAGGGAAGGAGGGAGCGAGCAGGAGATCCGCGACGCCGTCAAGGAGGCGCTCGCGTCACGCTTCCTCCCCGAGTTCCTCAACCGCATCGACGAGACGATCGTCTTCCACCCGCTCGACCAGAAGCACATCCGCCGGATCGTCGAGATCCAGATGAAGCGGCTCGTCGGGCAGGCCGAGAAGGCGGGCATCGGGCTCGAGTACAGCGAGGCGAGCCTGGACGAGATCGCCCGGCTGGGCTACGACCCGGTCTTCGGCGCCCGGCCCCTGAAGCGGGTCATCCAGCAGCAGTTGCAGAACGCGCTGGCGACCGAGCTCCTGTCGGGCAAGTTTCCGGAGGGGAGCCGGGTGCGGATCGACTTCGTCCAGGACGGGTTCACGTTCGCCCGCCTCGACTGACGCTCGCATGCGACAGTGCCGCCGCGCGGGCGGCATGGCGCCGCATCGCAGCCGCCGGTCTCAGCCGCGCTTGCGATCCTCGAGACCCATGCGGGCGATGACGACGCCCGCGCCGGTGGTCATCTTGCGGATTTTCTCCGCCATGGCGAGCTTTTCGCTCGTCGTGGCCTTCTTGAGCTTGGCCTGGAACTTCGCCATCTTCTGCCGGCGATGCCGACGCCGCTTGACTTCCTTCATCCGGTTGCTGATGCCGCCCATGCAGTGTTCCTCGGGGGGGTGGTCGGGAGTAGTCGAGGTTGTAGGAAATCGGCCGGCGGGCGTCAAAGCCCCGTGCTGTACGGGCCGGCTGGCGGCCCGGCTGGCGGGCGGCGCGGCCGGCAGCCGCGCGTGCGTCGGTGCATTCCACCGCCGCGGGGCATGCCGTCGCCTGGCGTGGCTGCAGGAATCGTTTCCGACAATCACCCGTCGGGCGTTCTCCGTGAGCTCGGGAACATGTCGCGCGAGTCCCGCGGCAACACACCGGTCGAACGCCCGCCGGTCTTCGTGCCCGCTCGGCCGCTCCGCAGCCGGACAATGGTTGTGGAAGTGCCATTGACCGGGCTATCGTTCTTGAAATACCGGTCTAGCCGGATTTCCGCCGCGCTCGGAGCAGCTGGTCTTTCTCCGCACGGCGCAGCCTCTTGATGGCCGCCTCCCGCTTCAGGGCCGCGGATTTTGATCGCTGGGGCTCGCTGTAGGCCAGCCGCACGGGAAGCCGGCTGCGTGTGTACTTGGAGGCCCTTCCGGCAGCATGGGCCTTGAGCCGCTTCGGGAGATCGTTCGTGATGCCCGTGTAGAGCGAGCCGTCACGGCAGCGGAGCAGGTAGACGAGCCAGCGGGAGGAGGGGCCTCGGCAAAGGGCAGGGGAGCGCATCACTGGGTGGGCGTTGGCGGTTGAGCGGCTTTGGACGAGGTCAGAGGACCGAGCAGGCCCCCGAGAACCGCGCGGACCTGCGGCGGCAGGCTCGCGAAGCGTTTGACCAGTCTACGCACCACCTCGGGCGCTGGTTTTGCTTCATCGGGTAGTCTGACGGCTGGAAATGCGTCACAATTCGCGCGAGTCGCCGATCGGCCGGGTTCGTCTTCGAACCCCCCGCCGGCCTCGGGATGGGTGGCAGAGCGGTTGAATGCACCGGTCTTGAAAACCGGCAGCGGCGAAAGTCGCTCGTGGGTTCGAATCCCACCCCATCCGCTTGGCGGTCGTGCTGAATGCGGCATGCCGTCGAGTGGCGCGGTAGGAGCCGCGGCGGGGCCTGTCGCCCGCGACAGTGCCACCCTCGTGACATGACGCAGACTTCCCGCCATCCGTTCCGATCGCGTTCACTGACACCACCACAGATTCCTGATTTCAAACCCGAGGAACCCGAGCCATGAACGGTCCAATCTCGCGCCGTGCCACTGCCGCCCTGATCGTCTGCGTGGCCTGTTTGG